>JBOGMI010000323.1:0-14970 GCA_050746645.1 Bryobacteraceae bacterium
CCGTACTGGCGAACGAGCAGGTCGTGAATGGCTGCTGCTGGCGCCACGAAACCACTCCCGTCGAGCAGCGCGCGATGCAGCAGTGGTTCCTGAAAATTACCGCCTATGCGGACCGGCTGCTCGACGATATGAGACAGCTCCAAGGCGGCTGGCCGGAGCGCGTGCTGACCATGCAGCGGAATTGGATCGGCCGCTCGGAAGGCGCGGAAGTCGATTTCGCGATCGATGGCTGCGAGGAGAAGATCCGCATCTTCACCACGCGCATCGATACAATTTACGGCGCCACCTGCCTCATTCTGGCTTTGGAACATCCGCTGGCCGAAAAGCTCGTTACCGATGCGGACGGACAGATGAAGATCAAGGAGGCCATCGATCGAACCGCGCGCCAGGACCCGGACAGCTTGGAAAAAATCGGTCTGTTTACCGGCCGCTATGCGGTCCATCCATTCAGCGGCGCAAAGATTCCGATTTGGCTGGGCAACTTCGTTCTCGTGGGCTACGGCACCGGCGCGATTATGGCGGTTCCGGCACACGATGAGCGCGATTTCGAGTTTTGCTGCACATACAACATCCCCATCGCTCCCGTAATCGGGCCTGCCGGCGGTGAACTCGCGGATGCTGGGAGCATTGCGGCGGCATTCACCGACGACGGCATCGTCGAAAATTCGGGCCAATGGTCCGGCCTTCCGAGCGAGCAGGCGCGACAGAAGATGTCGGTCTTTGCGCGCGACCATGGCTTCGGCGAGGCAGCCGTCACCTACCGCATCAACGACTGGGGCATTTCGCGCCAGCGCTATTGGGGCACGCCGATTCCGATGATCCATTGCCCGCACTGCGGCATCGTGCCGGTTCCTGAAAAGGATCTCCCGGTTCTGCTGCCGCTGGATGTCACGATTACCGGCACGGGTAAATCGCCGCTCGAATCGGTCAATTCATTCGTCAATGTGAATTGCCCGCAATGCGGCTGCGCGGCGCGGCGCGAGAGCGACACCATGGACACATTCGTCGATTCGTCCTGGTATTTCTATCGCTACTGCGATCCGCATAACGAACAGGCTCCTTTCGACACGTCGGTCATTGCGCGCTGGTTTCCCATCGATCAATACATCGGCGGCATCACGCACGCGATTCTCCATCTGATCTATTCGCGATTCTGGACCAAGGTGATGCACGACCTTACTCTTATCTCGAATGCCGAGCCGACCAAGAATCTCTTCACGCAGGGCATGGTGCTCAAAGGTGGCACGGCAATGTCGAAATCGAAGGGCAACGTGGTCGATCCCGACGAAATGGTCGAACGCTATGGCGCAGACACCTGCCGGCTGTACACGCTCTTCGCCGCTCCTCCCGAAAAAGACATGGAATGGGATGAATCGAGCGTCGAGGGCCAGTCGCGGTTCCTCGGCCGTGTCTACCGCTTCGTCACGCGAAATACCACACGCGAGAACGACGGTGCCACCGGCGATGCGGATCGCGAAGCGTTGCGCAAGCTGCACCAAACGATTCGCAAGATCACAGGCGATTTCGATTCCCGCTGGCATTTCAACACCTCGATCGCCTCGCTGATGCAGTTAGTGAACGAACTCTACACGCTTGAAGCGAATCTCTCCGCCCGAGCCGCTCGCGCCATCTGCGAAAAGCTCACGCTGATGCTCGCCCCGTTTGCTCCCTACACGGCCCAGGATCTTTGGGATGCACTCGGTCACGATGGACCGGTATTCCGCCAACCCTGGCCGGCATTCGATCCGGAGCTTGCGAAGGAAGACTTGCTCGAAATTCCGGTACAGGTCAACGGAAAGCTGCGCGGTCACATCCATGTTGCACTAGGTGCGCCGAAAGAAGAGCTTGAACAGCTTGCGCTTGCGAATGAAAAAGTAAAAGTGTTCCTCGAAGACAAACGAATCGTCAAAACCATCGTAGTCCCCGACAAGCTGGTAAATCTGGTTGCGAAGTAGGTTAGCCTGCTGCCTGTGTCCGCCGCACGCCGATAGGTTCTTTCGTCAACCCGCCGTCTACCGTGCGCCAGATGCCGAGCGGATTTTCGTTCTTGATCTCGTCCGGAAGTGAGGCATCGGGAAACGCCTGATAGCAGACGTGGCGTGCGAAGCGAAAGATGGCCTGAGTGCCGACGGAAGTGAAGCGGCTGTCGGAGGTGGCCGGGTACGGGCCGCCGTGTATCATGGCGTGCGAAACTTCCACTCCTGTTGGGAAGCCGTTGAAGATCAGCCGGCCAACTTTCGTTTCGAGAATCGCGATCAGATCGGCAAACTCGCGCAAATCCTCTTCGGTCCCGTGAATCGTTGCCGTGAGGTGGCCTTCCAGGCCGCGCGCCATTTCGAGGATCTCCTCGCGTTTCGAATGCCGTACCAGCAGCGTCGCAGGACCAAAAACTTCTTCCGACAATTCGGGATTTTTCAGGAACGAAGCGGTATCGGTTTCGAAAACCGCAACACCGGCCTGCTCTGTGATTAGTTGAAGCGCACGATTTTCCTTGCGCGCCGCCACCGCCGAGCAATAAGCGCCGCGAATACCCGTTGTCAGCATGTCGAAGGGAGCGGCTTCGGCGGCCAGCTCCCGAATCTTCTCCACGAAACGGTTGGTCTCAGCGCCATCCGGAACGAACACCATGCCCGGCTTGGTGCAAAATTGTCCCGCCCCCAGGGTGAAGGAGTTGTACAGACCTGCCGCGATTTGAGCCGAGTTTTTGCGCAGTGCCCCGGGGAGGATAAACAGCGGATTGGTGCTGCTCATCTCGGCGAAGAACGGGATCGGTTTCTTCCGGCTCGCGGCGGCATCCATCAGCGCGCGTCCGGCTTTGTGCGAGCCGGTGAATCCGCCTGCCTTGATCAGCGGATGTTTCACCAGAGCGATACCCGCCTTGGTGCCTTTGTCGAAGATCAGCGAAAAGGAGCCTTCGTCCAATCCGATTTCGGCAACAGCCTGGCGAATCGCGCGGGCGACGAGTTCGCTGGTTCCCGGATGCGCCGGATGCGCTTTGACGATGACCGGATTCCCGGCCGCAAGCGCGGAAGCGGTATCGCCTCCGGCAACGGAAAAGGCTAGCGGAAAATTGCTCGCGCCGAAAACCACAACCGGACCGATAGGCCGCAGCATCGACCGGATATCCGGCCTCGGCAGCGGCTTTCGCTCGGGCAGTGCGCGATCGATGCGCGCCATCACCCATGAGCCTTCTTCCACAAGCTGCGCGAATAAGCGAAGCTGGTTGCAAGTGCGCGCGGTTTCGCCTTCCAGCCGGCCTTTCGGCAGAGCGGTCTCTTGCTGCGCGCGCGCGACCAGCTCGTCGCGGATGGCTTCAATCCGGGAAGCAACCGCGCGCAAGAACGCGGCGCGTTCGCGGCCGGACGTCCGGCTGTAAGTAGCGAATGCTTCGTGAGCAAGTTGCGCGGCGCGATCGATCTCGCCTACCTCCGCAGAATAAAAAGCCGGCTGCAACTGTTCCCCGTTCTGCGGATTGACGGCAAAGAAAGCCTCTCGCGCAGCGGTACTCTCGCCAGCACCGATCAGTGAATGACCCGATAATTGCATGTCGTTTGCTCCGGCAACCGCTCTACTTGATGCAGACGAACCGGGTCGCCTCCGCGAAGGTGAGCGCCGGCCAGCGCGCCGCGCCGAAGCGCTTCGAGACCCGGACCACGGCGCGCCGGAACCCGGTGCTTACATAGCGCTCCTCGGCCAGCTCTACACGATCGAGCACGCGGCCGAAGCCCGCGCGCTTGAACTCTCTGCGCAGGCAGCCGTGCGTGAACTGGTGAAAATCGATGCCCAGCTTCATAATATCGGGACCATGCACCTTTTTGCGCAAGGCGTAGCGCCAGGAATTCGGCAGCCAGCCGTAGAGCGGCACACCTTTGTATTCGCACGACACAAAACTGAATTTATTGGTCGATTCGAAAAACAGCACGCCGCCCGGTTTCAGAGTCCGGTACACTTTGCGCACACCATTGCGCCAATCTTCGACGTGCTCGAACACTGACGATGCAATCACCACATCGTAAAAATTATCGGGAAGCGCATGGTCTTCCAGATTTCCTAATTCGATATCCGGCTCGATCCCGTGCCGCCGGCCGGTCTCCCGCGCCATCTCGATCAACTGCGGACTGATCTCCAGGCCCTTGCAACGCAGTCCGTGCAATTTGCACAGAATCGGAAACCACCCCGGCCCGGTTCCGATCTCGAGGATTTCCGCCTCCGGACCGATCTCTTTGAATCTGCGCACCGGGCGGAGATAACTCTCAAATCTCGGTTCGTAAGCTTCGATCCCGGCGTCGTGGTGGTTCTCGATATATCGCGCAACGTCGGAAAGAGCGTCGTGGTAAACCTTCATGGGCTACTTATCGGCGGCGACCGTCAAAGAATAACACAACCGCCCCCCCAACGCTAGAAGCGGATACCGAGCGTGAGCGGCACCATCTGCGTGTGCGTATCGCTGGTAAACCCGTCGAAGTAGCGAGCCTCGATGTAGAATTTGGCTCTGGTGTGCGGAATCGGGATATTGAAGCCGCCGCCGACGTCCCATACTCCGGCACTATCGCTTACCGATCCAAGCACCTGATTCACAGGCACAACAGCGGGGCCGATATAGCCCCACCAGGGGTCGAAAATGTAGGTTTGCGCCAGCGCCGGTTTGGTAAACTCCACCGTCCGCCGCATCCAGCCGCCCCCTGCGAGCAGATAGAAACTTCCCCGCCCGATGGGAAGGTAAATCCTCGGGTCCACGGTCACGGTATAGATTTTCGCATTGCCGCTCGGCATGTTAAGGGCATTCAGCGCACTCTGAGTAATCCCAAGGCCGTTGAACATAAATGTGCCACCCAGGCTTACAAAGCGGCTGAAGTGATAGCCAGCCCCGGCTTGAAAATTCCAGCCATTGGTTAGATCGTTTTGAAGTCTCCCTTTCACCGGCGTATACCCCCCGCCCACGTTCACGGTAAAGTGATGATACTCGGGCGCAAACACCGACGATTGCGCGAATAGAGCCGGCGAGAACGCAACCGCCGCAACAACAGCGCCGCACAAAGAACGGCGCCAGCAATGAAACATGTATTCCTCCTCGCTTGGGAGATGCCGGGGCCGCCGAAGTGGTTGCAGTGCAGAATTGACAGAGCGCTTGCACCGTATGTTTATTTCAGAAATCGAATCGCAGCCGCGCGCTGGCGCTCCTCGGAATCGCAATCGCGGTACCGGAGAGCAGCCCGGCGAAATTGGTTACATTCAAGCGGTTGGTGATGTTCGTTACGCCCGCCTGCAAGCTTGCTTTGTATTTCTCTCCTTGCAAGAGATCGTATCCGACCGAGGCGTCGAGAGAGAACGTTGGATGTACGCGCCCGCGGCTGAAGTTTACGCTATGGACGACATCGGCGCCGTATTGAGCAATGAGAAAAGCGGTGTCCGGCAAATCGCCTGCATCTTCGACAGGAAGGCCGCTCGTGTAGCTTGCCGTCCAGGCGGTCCAAAGCCGGTGATCGATCTGGTAGCGCACGTATGCGCTGGCAACGTTTCGGATATCTTGCGAAATCGGGAACTTGGAATGGGCGTTAATGTCGCTGATATCGTCGGCGTCGAGAAAAAGCCCGCCGGAGATCGGGTACTGGCCCAGACCGGTTGTGTTCGCGTAACTTGCGAATCCGGAAAATTTCCCCCAGTGCGGCACCTCCAGCTTCACTTCGGTTCCTTTTACGACGCCCTTAGCGAAAGCGATGGGAAAGCTGACGCCTGTATTTACCAGCAAATCGTCATCTTCAAAATTCTCAATGTCGCGCTCGAACCAGTTCGCCTCCAGCCGCAGATGCGCTCCTAGGATCTTCGAGAATCCGGCGTCATAGTAGTTGCCGCGGGAGGGCTGAAGCGGAAGATACAACCCCTCGCGGAAGCGCGATCCCGGCGCCAACACACTTGACGAAACAAGCAGGTTGGCAAACGGCGGCGTGCCGAAAGTGCGGTCGTAGGAGGCGTGTACGACAAGTTTGAGCGGTTTGATCAAATAAGCTCCCGCCAAGCGGGGACTCCAGCCATGAGCTTTCACCAGAAAGTCATAATAATCGAAGCGCATTCCCAGATTCAGAGTCAAGGCGCCGAGATGGAGACTGTCCTGGGCATAAGCTGCCTGCTCGCGATCCAAAGCCCGTCCCTGAAAATGGAATGCCGGCGGCAAGGAGTCGTCGAAGATCGGCTCGCCGTAAAGGCTATAGGCAACGATGTTATAGCGAAAATTCTCGGCCTCGGAGGCATACCGCCCCTGAATTCCCGCTTTCCAGTTGTTCGGTCCGTTGTTGCCGGCCAGACTGCCGTCCCAGTAAGTCTCCCGGTACTCACGGTCCTGCCGCGCCGAGATCGGAGTCGCTAACGGATTGGACCATAACGCGGCCGAAACATCCCGGATACTGGTTCGGACCGCCCCCAACAGAGACGGGCTGAAAAGATGCTGATACGATAGCTGGCCTTCGGTGGACCCGCTGGTCCGGTCCTGCCGCTGGTCCCCCGCTTGCTGCAGCAGATCGTTCGGAACTTCGAGCCACGTTTGCTGATTCAGCAACGCGACGCGCAGCCGGTCGGCGTTGCTGAAATCGTGCTCCGCTGCCGCGGTGAACGATGTGCTCGATCCGTGATTGGTGAAGTTGTTTACCGTAGGCGGATCGAGATAGCGATCTGTCAGAAAGCCCTCGCCGCTTGCCGAGACCGTTGTTCTGCCGGCCGTGTACTGACCCGAGAGAAAGCTGCTGAGGGTAGAAAAACTGCCTCCTTGCGCGATATAGGTTCCGTGAAAACCCGGCGATGAATTGGGCACCGTAGTCAGCACGATCACGCCACCGAGTTTGTCTCCAAATTCGGCGGGAATGCCGCTGGTATATTGCTTCATCGACTCCACATCGTCGGCTTCGACCGGGCGCGCGAAGGCGGGCGAACGGTTGTCCTGCACCGGGAAGCCGTCGACGATGAATTGGGTATCGTATTCCGATTCGCGCGGATGCAGAATGCCGTTGGCTTCGAGCGTCCAGCCCGGTTGCAGCACGGCCAGATTGATCAGCCCCCGGCCTGGTTGCGTCATAGGCCGCTCAGCGATCTGCTGCTTGCCTGTGAAGTAGGCAGCGGATGTTTTGCGTGGATTCAGCAGTGTGTTGGAAGCTTTGACTTCCACCGACGTTTGTTGCGGCTGAATCGTCAGCACTATATTCCGCTGCGCCGGAAGCGTGGATTGAATCCCGACCAGTTGGGAAAACGGGCTGAACCCCGCTTGCGTGACCGTGAGCAGATAGTCGCCGAAAGCTAAATCCTTGAATGTGTAGCGGCCGCGTCTGCCCAGGTAAACGGAAACCTTGGTCTTCGATGCCTGGTTGACCAGGTCGACTTGGGCTCGGACCGGGCTTCCCGACCGGTCCTTAACCGTAAGCCGCAGTTCGCCGGTATCTTTTTGCGCAAGAGCGAGGGAAGCGAGCAGCACGGCAAGCAGCCAAACTCGGACCATCCTGGCTCGGACGGGATTGGGAATAAACATCTCCTATCTAACATATTCGCCGATGCGCGATTTTGCTCCCACGTTTTCGTTAAGGTTTCTGAATGTCCACAAGCTCAAACTGTCGAATATTTCGCGCAGAGCTTGCGGATCTTTTCGGTCAGCTTCGGGACGCCTATATTCGGATCTTCTTTGCCTTCGTACTCGGCGGACGGAAAACCTCGAAGACCGGCATCGGCGAACATCTTCCAGACCCGGTCCATATCGACGGGAGTGCCGTCGTCGAATACGTCACGGATATGGATGGCGCCGGTCGCGTAAGGAAGGACGGCTTTGATTTGGGAATACGCGGTAGCTCTGGGACGAAAATGCGTAATGTCCAGGTTAATGCCGGCGTAGGGCGAATTGATCCGGTGCATGATTTCGAGGCAGGTATCGGCGCGTTGCGTGACGCCGGAATGATCCTCGATCCCGAGTATGATGCCTTTCTTCCCGGCATAGTCGCAAGCCGGCTTCATGGCTTCGACAACCCAGTCGATCGCCTGCTGATTTGTGGCGCCGTGACGTAATCTGCCGGCAAAGACGCGCAAATGCGAAGCGCCCAGCATGTCGGTGACGTCCACCCATTTCTTGATTTCCGGCATGGTTTGCGCGCGCTTGGCCGCATCGGTCTGCACCATGCTCACGCCGCACGCCGCGCCTGAGAACACCACGCCTCTGCGATAAGCCAAGTGCCGCAGCGAAGCAAGATAAGCCGGCTCGGTGGACTTGTAGTAATAGGTGGTCATATCCACGCTTACGATGCGGAGCTTCACGGCATTGTCGATGAAGTCTTCCATCGTCATCGGGCCGTGCTGCAGGTACTTGCGATAGGAATAAGCGCAGCAGCCCGGAAGCAGGCGGGGCATCTTTTTGTTGGAAGCTCCGGTCGCGGCGGAGCCCGGAGCGGCGCTGGCTGCCAGGGCAGCCGAGGAGAGCAGAAACTGTCTGCGATCAAGATTAATCAGAGCCATCGTGTTTAACTATATCTCCGTAAACATCGATTGAAGCGAAGGCATGCGCACGAAACAGAACCCCGACCGTCAGGAATGGGCCGCGGCCAGGTGCGCCAGTGAGGTGCGTCAGTCGTCCCCTCCCTAACGGTCGGGGTTCTGTTTGGCCGCCGTCATTCCACGTTTTATGTCGCGCTAAAGATCGCGGGTTTGGAGGCGGCGCATGGCGAGCAGCAGAAACACCAACGCGTAGAGCGTGGCGTAGACGATCATGGCGCGGCTGGGGACGGAGACGGCGCTAAACGGCGAAAAATTGACCGCCGAAGCCAGCGGCGATTGCATTTCGAAAGCGGCGCGCCGCCACAGCGATTCGCTGGGCATCAGGATGCTGGCGACGATGCCTGCGTCCACCGCTTTCTGCGTATGCGTCAAGGCGCCGCCGTGTTCGATCCAGCCGCCGAGAAAGGCCAGTCCGTGCAGCCCGAGCGCGATGACACCGCTGGTGAGCGTGGAAAAGTAAGTGCCCAGTAAAAGCGTCACCGAAAGCAGCAGCATGCTCTCCATACAGATGAGAGCGAAGCCTTGCGCCAGGTGGCGTGCGGTCACGCCGCCCATGATGCCCATGATTCCGTCAATCCCAAATACCAGGAAAGCGATGAAGAGCGTGAGCATGCCTGCAAACCCGAGCCATTTGCCGAGCAGCAGTTCCGAGCGGCGCACCGGCTTGGTGGCGACGGCCTGGATGGTTCCGGAGGAGATTTCGCCCGAGAGCGTATCCACCGAAACAAGAATCGTGATGACGACGACCAGCAGATCCAGCGCGTACATGCCCATCATGAGCATGGTGCTCATAACTTGCGCGCGAATAAAGGGGCGAATATGGCGTTCGTTGAAGCCCTCGATCTGAAAGTGCAGGCCGGTCGCGAATAGCAGCAGGAAAGCGACTCCGGCTGCCAGCGCCATCCAAAGAACCTTCTTTCTCGCCGCTTCGCGAAAGGTAATCGCCGCCATGATGCCGATGCGCGTCATAGGCCCTCGTCCGTGCCGACAATTTCGAGAAAACGATCTTCGAGCGAGAGCTTTTGCGGAGTGAATTCGAAGATTTCCGCGCCTTGCTCGACCAGGTATTTCAAAACCAGCGGTGCGCACTCGGCCGAGCGTAAGGCCAGCAGACACGAGTCGCCGTCGACGCGAATGCTCGATGTCCATGGCTCGGCACCTTCCCAGACAGCAGCAGACACGCGCCGGGCGCGGATCAACACCGTATCCGCCTGTGCGGAGAAGCTGCTCATGGGCCGCACTTCGAGGACCTTGCCGGCTTTGAGAAACGCTACGCGGTCGCAGGTGATCTCGACCTCGCCGAGCAAGTGAGAATTCAAGAAGACCGTTGCACCGCGTTCGCGCTCGGCTTTGATGACATCGCGAACGAGTCTGCGGCCGATGGGATCGAGACCGGAAGTGGGTTCGTCGAGGAACAATAGCTCCGGCTCATTCAGCAGCGCCTGGGCAAGCCCGATGCGCTGGAGCATGCCCTTCGAGAAATGGCGCAACTGCTTGTCGCGATGCGGCGTAAGTCCGACGGTATCGAGCAGTGCGGGGATGCGCTTCCGAAGCGCGCTATGAAACATGCCATAAAGCCGGCCGTGGAAACGCAAAAGCTCGGCCGCGGTAAGCCAATCGTAAAACCGAAAATGTTCGGGCAAGAAACCGATTCGCGTTCTGGCGACGCGGTCTCCGATGGGCCGGCCGAGGACGGTAGCGCTGCCGCTGGTGGGAGCGACCAACCCAAGCAGCATCTTCAGAGAAGTGCTTTTGCCCGCTCCGTTGGGTCCGAGAAAACCGAACACCTCGCCGCGGCGGACATCGAGCGTCAGACCGCGCACGGCGAGTTTTTCGCCGAACGCTTTTTGCAGGCGGCGCGTAGAGATGGCGAGGCCTGCTGGTTCGCTTCTCTCGACACCGCTCTCGGAAAGCGCCGCAACACTCGAAGCCGCTGAGTTCAGAACACTCAATGCAACGATTCTGCCACGTTGAGAGCCGTATCGGCGGATCCGCCGCCTGCCAGCGAATAGACGATCCCGTTCTTGACCCAGATCAGGGCGTACCCGCCTGGAGATTGGGCACGCGGCTGGGACGCAATCAACGTGCCGTTCACGCCGTCGACCGGAACCGTCTCATAGGAACCGGCGTTTTCGGGAACCGGAATGACCAGCGTCGAAGACCAGTCCACGCTTTGGCTGAAAGCCTGTGCCTGGGCGGCATCCATACCGGCAACCTGCAACCCGGCTTCCGCCAAGGCGGCGATGTTCAACATAGGAGGAACACTGACGGTCGGGCTCGGGACCTGGATGAAATTGACGCAATTCGCGGACGGCGCGTGGTTCGTTTTCGCACAATTGCCATATTGCATGTGCACGGATTTAGGAATATGAACCGCAACCAGGCTGCCGTTCACGGAGGCAGGAACCGATATATCCGAATGACCCGCCGCGTCGAACAGCGCCTGGATGCGGCTGCTGTCAAGCGTCATCTGAAACGCCCCTTCGCCGGTGACCGAAATGCGCTGCGGAGCGCCCAAAGCAGAGAGTGTGATCACAGGAAATCCCGCCATTGCGGATGCACTCTGCGGAGTGGCGGCGGTCACCGGAGCGCCGGGCTTCATGGTAACGACGACGTTATCCGAGATGAATTGGGCGATCAGTTTTTGATGACCGCTTCCCCGCAATTGAGCAGTAACGGTCTGAAGATCGACCGGAACAATGGCGACCTTTTGCACTCGAAGCATGCTGAGGAATTTTTGACCCCAGCTTCGGGCGGGGGAAAGTGTAAACAACAAAATGACCGCGCAGGCCGCGGCAGCGCTCCAGACCGGCGTTCTGCGGAAGAACGAAACGCGGCGCGGCGGTGCCGGTTCGGCGCTCGCGATGGCGGAAGCGAGCCGGGCGTAGGCGCGAGCCGGATCGGGGTTGGATTCACCTTCAGGCATGAGGGCTCCCAATGCCTTCTGTACGCGATCCGTCCGTTCGCTCAATTCGCCGAGCCGTTGGCGGCAGCGTTCGCAGCAACGGAGGTGCTCGCCGGTTTCCGGCGCGCTCGGTTCCCGATCGGCATAGCGGCGCAACATGTCTTCAGATAGGCAATTCATAAAACCTCCTTGTGCCCGGTGAGTTTGAGATAGCGTTTGCGAAATTCGGCTTCGGCGCGGTTCAGCAACGTACCCACGCCGCCGGCAGCAACCTGCGAAGCTTCCGCGAGTTCTTTGTAAGAACAGCCATCGGCGCGCATCAGCAGGATCTGTGCCTGATTGGGCTTCATGGCGCCGAGGACGGCTCGGATCTGCCGGAATTGCTCGGCGCGAAGCACGGAATCGAGCGGGCTGCCATCGGCGGATACGAGATGAGTGCCGGCCTCGGCTTCATAGCGCCGCCGGCGGGCCGCTGCGCGAAGAGCATCGATGCCGACGTTGGTGGCCGCGCGATAGAGCCACCCCGCGGGATTTTCCCAAACCGGCGCGCCGGCAGGCTGATCGTAAAGTTTGCAGAAGACCTCGTTCGCCAGATCCTCGGCCTGGGCGCGTTCGCCCACCAGTCGAATCAGCAGCGCATACACGCGCCGGTAATGCTGCTGGAAAATCGCCTCAAAGGCCGAATCGATTTGCCCGCGAACCTGAGCCATGCCGGTAATAGCCGCGACGCTCATATGGATAAAACGTCTGCCGCAGGTGGATTATGACAGAAAAGTGCAGGGCACATCGAGGCGAACTGGCGCTAATCTAAACAAAAGAGGCATGATGAGCATCGATATTTCACCCGATACGCAGAATCGCTTAATAGCAAGGGCACATGCCGAAGGCATGTCACTCGATGCTCTCCTGGCGCGCATGATCGATGAACGGGAGGAATTGGAGAACGCGATCCAGCGTGCCGAACTTAACGCTATACCCCCCTCGCAAGAAGAGCTTCGAGACAACATCGAGCGCGGGTTTCAGCAATCCGAAAGCGGCGAAGTGGTAGATGGCGAGACGTTCACCGCCGGGCTGATCCACGAGATTGATGATCTGGAACAGAAGCGGCGAGCTGGATGATCCCCTATGTTCTAAGTGCCCAAGCTCAGCAAAATCTACAGCAAATTCGAGGCTACCTGCTCCAAGAGGCAGGTTTCCGAGTTGCACGGCACGTTATGAGTTCGATGGTGGCAGCATTTCGCGCGCTCTCCCGAACGCCTGGCCAGGGCCATCGGCGCGAAGATCTTACGCAACGTGAGGAGTTGCGGTTTTGGGCTGTTTTTTCCTACCTCATCGTGTACCGGATCGACAAACGGCCGCTGGTGGTGGTTGCTGTTATTCACGCTAAACGGAATGTAGAGCAAGTGCTTGAAGGTAGATAAGCAAGCCTAAACGATCGCAGTCTTGAATGCTTCGCCGACGTGGAGTACGGCGGAGAGAGCGCGGCTGTAGTTCATGCGCATGGGGCCGAGCACAGCGACGTGAGCCTGCAAGCCGTTCGCGAGTGCGAAGCGCACGCCGATGAGCGAGAGTTCGCCCATGCTCGGGTGTACATCGGCCAGGCCGACCTGCACCGCGAGCGCTCCTTCGCGCTCTTCGAGAAAACGTTCAAGGAGCTGCAGGATACGCTTCTTTTCTTCGAGCGCATGGAACAGCTCGCGCATACGCTCGCGTGTGAGATGCAGATCCAGGCCGATCAGATTCTCGGCGCCTTCGACATGCACTTCTGGCGCGAGGCCCAATTCCAGCAGCCCTTTGGAATAAAGAAAACTCACGCGCTTGAGGATCGCGTCGTAAGCCGCGCTTTCCAGTTCGAAGCGGCGCTTCAGCTCGCGATGGATATCGTGCAGCGCCCAGCCGGAAAAGTTGTAGTTGATGTAGTTGCGAATAGAGGCCAGCTCGTCCGCTGAGATGGGATCGTCGACGGCAACCACGCGGTTGCGAACCAGGCCGTCCCGCGTCACGACGACCATCAAAATGCGGCGCTCGGGGAGGCCAACCAATTCCACGCGGTCGAGCGTTTGGCTTTCGCTCGGAATGGCGGCCGCGATGGCGAAGCTGCGGGTAATCTCGGTGAGCAGCTTGGAGGAACGCTCGATACGCGCTTCCATGGTGTCCGCCTTTTGCAGCTCCTCTTTGAGGCGGTTCAATTCTCCATGGACGATACGGCTATTCAAGAGCGTCTTTACGTAGCTCGCGTAGGCGCGATCAGTCGGAACCCGCCCGGCGGAGGTATGTGGCTGAAAAAGATAGCCGGCTTCGAACAACTCCGCCATAATATTGCGGATCGAGGCCGCGCTCATGGGATATTTACGCGCGATGGCGCGGGAGGCAACGGGCTCTCCCCGTTCGATGTAGTTCCGAACAATTGCGTGCAGAACCTCAAAGTGACGCCGGGTGAGTGTTCCGAAAGCATTCATCGGCGTCCCTCATAGTGCAAATGTTCCATCTTGAGTCCAAGTGGGCGGAGACCAATCTTGTTCTCAATTATAGCTTTACGGCGAGTGACAGTGGAACGGAACCCCGACCGTCAGCGAGGGTTCCCCTCGCTCACGCCCGGGGTTCTGCCTGCTCGATCGTTATGGAATGCGCCGCGCGTGCATCTAGAAATACGGCGGCCGGCGGTTCAGACCAGGATTTCCGCCGGGTCGACCGCATGAGCGTGGCGCCACAGGCGCTCCAAATCGTAATAGGCACGGGCAGATTCGGAAAAAATATGCACGATAAAATCGCCGTAATCCATCAGAATCCATTCGGCGGGATCGTAGCCTTCGATGCTGATCGGAAGCTCTCCGGTCTGCTTCACCTGCTTTTCAATTTCGTCGCAAATGGCACGGCCATGGCGGGGATTGGACGATGAGCAAATGACAAAGTAATCGGTGAAGGAAGTGACCTCATTCACATCCAGAACCCGCAGATCCACGGCCTTTTTCGAGTCAGCGGCCCGCGCTGCCACTACCCAGTTCGGCTGTTCACTGGCGTTCGAGACGTTTTGGGGCTTGAAGAAACGGCGTGTCAGACTCGAGAAATGCTCTCCTGCGCCTAGCGTACTACACTGGCGGCAGATGTGTAACCTGCCGCGTTGGCGCAGCCTTTCCTTTTTATTCTGCTTTCTGCTGATTTGCCGGGTGCAGTATGGGAACCCGGCCGCAGGCCCGGATGCCTGGTCCAACGCCAACGTCAAGAGCGCCCAGAAGAACGTGGAGCGCGTGCAGGCGCTGGTCGCGCAAGGCGCGCTGCCGCAGAGCGATCTCGCTAGCGCCCAAGAGAAACTGGCGGACGCTCAGGACAAAGACACGCTGGCCAAGACACTGTACAGCGGCCACAGCGCGCAGGACATGACCATGGAAGAGTCCAAAACGATGATGGCGGCGGCACGCCGGCGCGTGGACCGCCAAGTCAGACGGATCGAGAGCGCGCGGGCGCTGCGCGGAAAGCGGCGTGTGCCGCGTTCGAAATTGGCAGCCATGAAGGCGGAACTGGCAACACGCCGGCGGATTTTG
>JBOGMI010000324.1:0-3708 GCA_050746645.1 Bryobacteraceae bacterium
GAAAAGCGGGAGACGCCCAGCATACTGCCGCCGAGAACGCCACCTCCCGGAATGCGGGTCACGCCCACCCTGCCCCTCACCAGAGATCCCGGTGCTTGGCTGGCGTGATAGTACCACCCCCAACCACGCATTAAGGCCGCTCGCCCGGCCCTGAAAACATTCCAGGCATCATGTTCTTCAAACTGGACGACGCCCGGCGGAGATATCGTGCCCACCCAGCGAGCAGCCTCTTGAATCGCGGCTGCCGCTCGAGGATTATTGACGCTAACGGTTCCATCATTTTCAATGATCCGCCCGCCGCCGGCGCTCGCCTGCCATTCGACAGCATCACAGGTCAACCCTTCATAAGGGGCGCCCTGCCAAACATAACCCCAGAAATTCGAGTGGCCTTTGCGCCGTTCACCGGCCTGAATACGGGCAGCCATGCGCGCCAGTTCCCGCCAAGACCGAGGCGGGTGGCTGAAGCCGTACTCCCGCAGCAGGTCCGAACGGTAGTAGAGCAGGCCGACGTCCCGTACGAAGGGCACGGCCACAAGCCGCCCATCCACCGTGCCATCCTTCACCAGTTCCGGGAAATATACCTCCATTTCGTTGCCGAGATAAGGTTTCAGATCGACGAGATCATCCGCCAGCATGCCAGGCCAAATCACGTCCAGAACCAGAACATCGGGCGTGCTTGACTGCTCTTTCAGCAGTTCGCGGTACTGCGCCAGACGGTCGGTGGCAGATTCCAACGTTGGAATGACTTGCACCGCGATACCCGTTTGCTGGGTAAATCCGGCCGTGAACTGCGCGTCCAGAGACTGGTTATTCAACGATGTAATCGTCAACAAGCCGGATGGATGCGCTTTGCCGGCTCCGCCGCAGGACCATAGCCACACCAGGGCCGGCAGCAACAAGAGCATCTTCTTCATGGAGGGCCTACGGGTCTATATCGGCGAATTTCGGCAAACGGATTATAGGGCCAGCCTGAACCTTATTCCAGGGGCTGCCTAAAGTACGATTCGCCGCAGGCCGATAGATAGAAATGAGCGGAGGCTAACGGATCCGTGCCTTTGGTGTCTATGTTCGACCGGCTTCCATCATGGGGCATTCGACGGCTGAGAATCGGCCCCAGGCTAACGCTCTGCTTCGCTCTCGTGCTCGGTCTGTTTTCCATCGGCGGAGCTATCACCCTCTGGGAATTCACAGCCATGAACGCGCAGGCTCAGCGCCTGGTCCGGATCGATTTGGAATTAGTGACGGTTCTGCGCGTAGATAACGATATCCTCACGTTCAAGGACCGCCTGCGAAGTCTGCTTGGGAGCGGTCAACCGGCGCAGTTGGCGGACGAATTTGGACCCTTCGCAAAGAACTTACGCTACGATCTCGACCGGGCGCTCGAGGCGCGGCGGTCGGCGGAAGGCCGGGGCGGAGGCGACCGTCCCAATGCGGCGATATTCGCCTACATGCGCATGGCCATACCCGCTCATCTCCGAGCCATAAGAGTGATGGCCGCCACGGGCGATTGGCAAGCGACGAAATCGAGGCTTTCCGATCAAATCGCCACCATCAGCCAGACCATGGCGGTGCTGGCCCAGCGGATGGATCGCGAGATTTCGGTGCAACGGACGCAAGCGTTCGAACACATCCAACGGACCCGCCGCAGAGCGTTCGAGACCCTGTTCGCCACTGTCTTCCTGTGCCTGCTGGGCGCGGCGGCGCTCGGATTTTGCGTGATTCGGAGCATAGCCGGGCCGCTCGCGCGCCTGGAGACGGGAGCGCGCGCGCTGGCTGCCGGTGACTTTGCCTATGAAATCACCGTGGAAGGCGAGGATGAGCTTGCCGGCCTGAGCCGAGCTTTTAACGTGGCGTATTCGCACGTGCGCAGTTTGTATGGAGCGCTCGAGCGCAGCGAGGAACACTTCCGCTCGCTTATTGACCACGCGGCAGACCTCATCGCCGTGTTCGACGGCAACGGTCAGATCCTGTTCGTGAGTCCGGCGGTGAAATCTCTGTTGGGCTACGAGCTCGGCGAGCTGACCGGCCAAAATGTATTTTCGGTTCTTCATCCCGAAGATGTCCCGGTCGCGCGGCTTTGTCTGGAAGGCAAAGCGGGGGTGAACGGCATGTTCCCTGCGCTCGAATTTCGCTGGAAGCATGCCGATGGGTCGTGGCGTGTCCTGGAAGGCACGGTAAGCGACCGGCGTTCCGATCCGGCGGTGGGCGGGCTGGTCATCAATTCCCGTGACGTTACCGCGCGCAAGGAAGCCGAAGCTAAAATCCGCGACCTCAATGCCAACCTGGAACGCCGCGTGGCCGAACGCACGGCCGAGCTTGCCACCGCAACGAGACGGGCCGAAGCTGCAAACCGCGCAAAGAGCGAGTTCCTCGCCAACATGAGCCACGAAATTCGGACGCCTATGAACGGCGTTCTTGGCATGACCGAACTCGCGCTGGAAACGGATTTGATGCCGGAGCAGCGGGAGTATTTGGAGACGGTTAAGGGTTCGGCAGACTCCCTGCTCTCGGTGATCAACGACATTCTGGATTTCTCGAAGATCGAAGCCGGAGAGATGCTGCTGGCTCCGGAGCCCTTCGAACTGAGCGAGCACATTGCGCACGCTCTGAAAACGGTAGCGGTTCCCGCCCATCAGAAGCATCTGGAACTGGCTTACAGCATCGCTCCCGATGTTCCCGAGTATCTGATTGGCGATGTTTCGCGTTTCCGCCAGGTGATTCTCAATCTGGCGTGCAACGCAGTTAAGTTTACGAACCAAGGTGAAGTGGTCGTAACGATCGGCCTGGATTCGACTACCGGCACAACCTGCCGGCTCCGATGTTCGGTGGCAGATACCGGAATCGGAATTGAGAAGGACAAGCTCGAGTGCATCTTTGAACCGTTCAAACAAGCGGACGGATCGACAACCCGGCGCTACGGTGGGACCGGACTCGGTCTGGCGATTTGCCGCAAGATCGTTCGCATGATGGGCGGAGAAATGGAGGTTCGCAGCGAACCCGGCAAGGGAAGCACGTTCGTTTTTTGGGCAGAGTTCCAGATAGACCAAAATCCGAGGCCATCTCATTCGGCTTCTAAGGCCGCGCACCAAAGCATTCGTGGCCGGGTTCTATTTGTTGACGATAACTACACCAATCTGTGCATTCTCAAAGGGCTTGCAAAGACCTGGCAATTATCGGCCGATTTTGCCTCATCCGGAGCGTCGGCGCTCGACGCTTTGCACCAGGCTGAAGGGCAAAACGCGCCTTACGCTCTGCTGGTGATCGACGCTCACATGCCGACCATGGATGGATTCGGGCTTGTCAGCCGTATTCGCAGCGATTCGGCGATCACGCCTGCTTGTATCATGATGCTGTCGTCGGCGGATCTGTCCGGTGAAATGACGGAATGCCGCCGGTTGGGAATCAGCCGTTATCTGGTCAAGCCGGTGAAGGCCGTGGACCTCCGGGCAGCCATTCTGGACGCAGCGTCGCAGTCTTCCCTTCCCGCGCAAGCGCGGAAACCCGATTCCGAACCGCCCTGCTTGCCGCCGGGATCGGGCTTAAGGATTCTTCTGGCGGAGGATAATCCGGCCAACCAGCGCGTCGCTCAACGTCTGCTGGAGAAGGAGGGCCACACAGCTATCGTCGCTTGGAACGGCCGCGAGGCGTTTGAACTCTTCCGAAAGCAGACTTTCGATCTCGTGCTCATGGACGTGCAAATGCCGGAAT
>JBOGMI010000325.1:0-1121 GCA_050746645.1 Bryobacteraceae bacterium
ACAAGATGCGATCGCCTTTGCGCACGCGCTTGGCCGGTTTCGCCAGCGCTTTCCAGATCGTTTCGTCTTCGGCCAGCGCGCGTACAAGGAATATTTCCGCCTGCGCGCCTTCCGGCGTGCCGCGCCGCCCGCGCAGCCGCGCCGGAAACACGCGCGTGTCGTTCAAAACCAGGCAATCGCCCGGCCGGATATAGCGGCTGAAATTCGCGAACACGTCATCGTGAAAACTCTGCCGCTCGCGCGACAAGACGAGCATGCGCGAAGCACCGCGCTCGGCAAGCGGTTCCTGCGCGATCAGTTCCGCTGGAAGCTCATAATGAAAGTCGGATACGTGCAAGCACTTATTTTAGGAATCGAGAGCTCGTGCGACGAAACCGCCGCGGCAGTTGTGGAAGATGGTCGGCACATTCGCTCCACTGTTGTCGCTTCGCAGCTTGCGACGCACGGAAAATACGGCGGCGTCGTGCCGGAACTGGCCTCGCGCGAACATCTGCGCGCCATCGTGCCGGTAGTGCGGCAGGCGCTTGCCGAAGCGTCGGTAGGCCTGGAGGATCTGCAGGCGATTGCCGTAACCGCAGGTCCCGGGCTTGTCGGATCGCTGCTGGTCGGCATCACCTACGCCAAGGCGCTCTGCTTCGCTCGCGGCATTCCGCTGATTGCCGTCAATCATGTCGAAGGGCACATTCATTCCGTGCTGCTCGAATACCCGGATGTGGAATTTCCCGCGCTCGCGCTGATCGTGAGCGGCGGACACACGCATCTGTTCGAAGTGCGCGAGCCGGGCGCCTACCGCCTGCTCGGCAAGACGCGCGACGATGCGGCGGGCGAAGCCTACGACAAAGTTGCCAAGCTGCTCGGATACGGCTATCCGGGCGGGCCGGTGATCGACGCTCTGGCGCCGCACGGCAATCCGCGCGCGGTTAAATTCACTCTCGCGAAGATGAAAGGCAACGAACTCGATTTCAGCTTCAGTGGATTGAAAACCGCCGTACTGCGCTGGACCGAACAGCACGATTTGACTGAAGAGATCGCACAGCGCAAGAAGATGCAGCCCGCAACACCGGGCGAATGGCTGCAAGCCACGCCGCAGCGCACGCTCGATCTGCTGGCCAGCTTTCAGC
>JBOGMI010000326.1:0-2176 GCA_050746645.1 Bryobacteraceae bacterium
GTCAGCGAGTACACGGTTATCGGCAAGTCTTTCCCCAATTCCTCGATCGCTTCGAAAGTTACAGCGAAGGAGAAATGGGTGACCGACGTGCGTCTTCCCGGCATGCTCCATGCCCGTATGGTGCACCCGAAGACACTGGGCTCGAAGCTTATTTCTGTCGGTTCGCTGGACAAGGCTCGCTTCCCGAACACGCGCGTGGTTGTCAAAGGGAATCTGATCGGCGTGGCCGCTCCAACGGAATGGGAAGCGATCCAAGCAGCCGAGCAGGTTGCTTCCGGGACGAAGTGGACTGGCTGGCAAGGCCTTCCTGGAGATCGACATCTCTTCACATTTCTGAAAGAAGACGCAAACTGGAAAGCTGTTCCCGTTGCCACATCCAGGGAATCCAAGGGCGACGTGGTTTCTGCTCTGGCGAACTCGCCCAAAAAACTTTCCGCTAGTTACGAGCTTCCGTTCCTTAAGCACGCGCCGATTGGGCCGGCAATAGCAACAGCCGACGTTCGTCCCGATGGAACCGTGTATGTCTATGCAAGTACCCAGAACGCGCAAGCGCTGCGCTCCGGGATCGCGATCATGCTCGGCACTTCTGTGGACCATGTCGTCGTGCGCACCTTTGCGGGCGCCGGTCACTACGGCCGGTCGAACGGCGGGAACGCCGGAGCGGAGGACGAAGCAGTCATTCTCTCGCAGGCTCTAGGCAAGCCGGTGCGGGTGCAATGGATGCGGAACGATGATTTTCAGTGGTCGACGCAATCATCGCCGATACGTTCAGAGGTCCAAATCGGGCTGGATGCTCAAGGCAGCATGACCGCGTTCCAGATCGATCACTATATGCCCGCAATGCAGGACGATCGGTTGGTCGGTGCGATACTTGCGGGCTTTCCGACGATCCCGGCACCGAATGAAAAGGGTAGCGTTTTCGGCGTGAGGATTGGTGTGTCCGATCCGTGGATCTACAACAGCCCGCGCGCCCTTCTCGAACGCGGTCACGGGACGTATCAAATTGGTCAGAGCTCGTCACCCATTCATGTCGGGCTGCGCGACCACAGCATGCGGACACCCATTCAATTCCAGCAGAACTTCTCGCGTGAGCTAGCCATCACCGAGGCCGCTGTGCTGGTACGAAAGGACCCACTCCAATTCAGGCTGGACCACGCACGCGAGGAACGGCTCATCCACGTGTTGAAAACGGTTCGGAAGACGTCCGGGTGGCAACCCCGAACGGAGGCGCCGAAGACGGTCGATGGTGTGCGGCGAGGCCAAGGCATATCGGTTTTGTTCCGCAACGGAACTTATTGGGCATGCGTGGCGAACATTGCGATTGAGATGAATACCGGCATCGTCAAAGTCGAGAAGATCACTGTGGCCGTAGACCCGGGGATCGTCATCAATCCAGTCCAGTTGAAGCGCCAGGCGGAAGGCGGCGCCGTGATGGGAGTCAGCATTGCGTTAAGGGAGGAAGTGCCATTCGACGAGAGCGGAGTAACGGCAGTCGATTGGCGCAGCTATCCAATCGCCACAATGGCCGATCTTCCGGAGATTCATGTCATCCTTATCAACCGGCCTGAAGTTGGAAAGTACGGCCAGGGTTCCGAAGCTGCTAACGCGCTGGCTCCGTCGGCCATTGCCGGAGCGTTCCTCGACGCAACGGGCAAAGCTGCGCGCCGTATTCCGCTAAAACCGGAATATGTCCAAGCGGTGCTGAGAGCGTGAGAACTACCCAGCTCTGAACGTGTCAGAGACTTGGCGCCCGCCTCGAAACGTGCCGAAAACGCAAGATTTCGATCACCTGCTTGTCTTCATCGACCGATAATAGACGTGCAGCGGAGGATGGGAAAGCCGTCGAATCGCGGAACGCTGTCACCCTTCGTCGATTTCACGGTAATCCTCATCCAGCAAGCGGAGGGTTTCTTCGTCTTCTTCCACTTCCTCTTTGTTGACGAAAGGATCGAGTTCCATAGCTCTCGCCTTCATTGTGAGAGAATACTACACCACCCGTACAATGGATCGTGAACTACCGCAAACTCGGCAGGACAGGGTGGAACATATCGGAAATCATTATTTCCAGCCCTCTCGTCCCCCGCCCTGGTACTAGAACTTTGGTTTTTGGCAGGTCCACGAACTAATTCTGTAACTGCATCCATTGCCAGCGAATCTAGGTAAGGAAGAAGTCCAG
>JBOGMI010000327.1:0-7913 GCA_050746645.1 Bryobacteraceae bacterium
AAAACAGCTCCTCGCTCCAGTCCATCGGCTCGACCGAACTGATGCGCAGCCGCCGGATTGGCGTCTCACGGAGAATCGCGCGCAGCAGATCCAGAAACCGTAGTTGAGGCGAAAAATCACGGCCCCAGCGGCCCAGATTGATGCCGCTCAGCACCACTTCGGCGTAGCGGCTCGCAAGATCGCGCATCTGCTCAAGGATACTCGCCAGCGGCGCGCTCCGGCTCCGCCCACGGACCGAAGGAATAATACAAAACGCGCAACGGTTCCCGCAGCCATCCTGCACTTTGAGATTGGGCCGGGTGCGTTCCTCCGCGCTGTCCCGGACGGGCGCGGCCAAGAACTCGCGCTGCCCCGCAATCTCGCTCACCAGGACCTGGCTGTGATAAGCCTCCGAGCGCTCCGCCACGATTTCGGCGATCTGCGTCTTATGCGAATTGCCGACCACCCACTGCACGCCTTCGAGCGCCGCCAGTTCCTCCGGTGCGCGCTGCGCATAGCAACCGGTCACCAGAATCTTCGCCTCGGGCCGCTCGCGATGCACCGCGCGGATCATGCTGCGCGCATCGGCATCGGCCTCCCGCGTCACCGTGCAGGTATTGAGCACCACCAGTTCGGCGCTCGCGGTGTCGGGCGCCAGACCGAAGCCGCTTTCTTTGAGCGATGCTTCGATCGCCGCTCCATCGGCTTGCGAGGCCCGGCATCCAAAGCTATGTACGAAGGCGCGTTGCACTTCCTCCAGTCTAATTGCGAGAATAAAAATGTCTGCGCGGCTGGGCAATCGCCGGCGGGTGTTCGCATCTGCGGGAGGAAAGTCCGGTCTTCCTAGGGCGGCATGCCGGCTAACGGCCGGGGGCTCGGCTCAAAGCCAAAGCTACGGATCAGTGCCACAGAAAAGATACCGCCTGCTGGCTTCCAGTAGGTAAGGGTGAAAAGGTGCGGTAAGAGCGCACCGCGGCGCGAGCAATCGTGCTGGCAGGGAAAACCCCATGTGAAGCAAGACCAAATAGGGAAGGAAGACTCGTTCTGCGGAGTGGCCCGCTCCGTTACCACTTCCGGGTAGGTCGCTGGAGCCTTTTCGTAAGAAAGGGCCTAGAGGAATGATTGCCGCCGCTTCCTTCGGGAGCGGCACAGAAACCGGCTTACAGGCCGCGCAGATCCGATAACGAAACGCAAATCTCGGGGTTTTCCGTGCGGAGAACCCCGTCTTTGGCTTCGTGAAATCCTTGCGGCGTGTAGACAAAGGCGCGACGTGTGCGCGGATGAATCACCCAGACATAGCGCACGCCGAAGTTGAGATAGTCGTCGATCCGTTCCTGCATCTCCTGCATGCGATCGCGCGGCGAAAGAATTTCGATGCAGAGAAGCGGCGGCTCCTGAATGATCGGTCCCGCTGGAGGCTTGGCCAGTACGGCGATATCGGGTACACGGAAACGTCTGGGCTTCACTTGCACGCGCTGCTCGACGACAACGACTATTCCCAATTCGTTTTCGCGGTTGCAAAGATCACGGCTGAGTAATGTTTGCAATCGGCTATGGTCCCATTCCCCCACGTTTCGCTCCAGCATCTCTCCATCCAGGTATTCGCAGTCGGGCCGATAGCTGGTGTCCAGATATTCCTCCAGCGGCACGGCGGTTACAGTTGACGTGGCCATAACTCCTCTTTTCTATTCTCCACCTAGAAGCGTCTTCCGCAACAGGTCGAGCGCGTGTTGCGTGGCCAGCGTGCGGACACGAAAACGATCCGTTCCATAGCGCGCACGAACCACTCGTGTCTCGTCCGGCCCTGCCAAACCGAGATACACGGTCCCCACCGGATCCCGTTCCGTGCCGCCCGAGGGCCCGGCATAGCCCGTGGTCGAAAGCGCAAAGGTAGAGCCGGTGCGCCGCCGCGCGCCTTCCGCCATCGCCGCGGCTACCGGTTCACTGACAGCGGTATATTTTTCGAGTAAATCGGCAGGTACTCCGAGGGCGTGTTGCTTCTGCTCATTCGAATACGTGACGAACCCGCCCGCATAGAAATCCGAACTGCCGGCTCCATCCGTCAGCCGGGCCGCAAGCAGTCCTCCGGTGCAGCTTTCCGCGCTCGCAACGGTAGCGTCGCGCGTGCGCAAGAGGCCGCCAACGACGGTTTCGAGCCCTTCGGCCGGATTTTCCGTGTAAACGCGGTCGCCCAGCAGTTTCGTTATTCGATCGCCCACCTCGCGCAAGAGCGCGTCTGCTTCGGATTCCTGTTCGCCGCTCGCTCGCAGAATTACCCTCAGATCGCCGGTCGCCGAAAGCACCGTCGTCACCGGATTCGTGTACTTCGTGTAGACCGGAGCGATCAATGCGTCCAGATCGGATTCGCCGATGCCGGTAATGCGAAACGTGCGCGTGCGGATGATCCCCGACGGTAGCAGCCGCTTGAGTCGCGGGACCAGTTCGTTTGCGAGCATCGGTTTCAACTCGCGCGGCGGCCCCGGCAGCAGCGCCAGCGCGCTCTTGCCGGTCGCAATAAACTGGCCGCATGCGGTCCCGTTCGGATTCGCCAGCATCTCCGCGCCTTCGATCAAATACGTCTGCTGCAGATTGTTCTCCGCCATCGGCCGGTTGATCTGGCGAAAGCGGGCGCGCAGAACCGATTCCGCCTCGGGCGAATGCACCAATCGGAGGCCGAGCGCCGCTGCGGCCGCCTCGCGCGTTACGTCGTCTTCGGTGGGACCAAGCCCGCCGCTCACAATGACCAGATTCGCCCGTCCCGTCGCTTCGCGAAGTAGATTCGCCAGCCGTTCCCGGTTGTCTCCAACGACGTGTTTTGCGCTCACCTCCACGCCGAGCGAATGGAGTTCTTCGGTAATGGCGAGTGAATTGGTGTCCAGACGGTCCGGACCCAGCAATTCGGTTCCGGCGGCGACGATTTCGGCGCTAATCATCATAGACCGATTGGAGGGTGCAGGTTAAACCCTACGGCAGCGGCCGCCCGGCGATACCTACATCCACGCGGAACAGCGCGCTTTGGGTGGCTAGAATCATCGCGCGCGAGGGAGTAAACGCCAATCCCACAATTCCCGGCCCGGACAGAAACGATTCCGGCTGGCGCGATTGATCCATGCGGATCACTCCCCGGCGCCCGGCATACGAAGCCGCCGCGTACAGCCGGCCTTCGGCGTCGAAAGCGATCCCTTGCGGCCGCCCGAGCCCGCGATAGAAGACTTCTACCTCGCCGGCATGCGAAATCCGGTAGATGAAATCGTAGCTCGACGTGGTCGGCCCCGAAACATAAAGGTAATCTTCCGGGCCGAAAGCCAGATGGTATGCGGCAATCGACGGTTCGAGCGTTGCGAACACGTAAATCTGACGCGAGCGGCTGATCTTGAAGATCGTTCCGCTACGATCCCCAACATAAAGATTGTCCTCGCGGTCGAATGCCAGGCCCGTCGCCACGCCCATGCCTTCTACCCAGACCGACATCTGCCCGCCCGGCGTGATCTGATACACCACGCCGTCGTAGCGGCTGGAGACGTAGAGCAGCCCCTCGCGATCGAAGGCCAGCCCGGTCGGGTTCATCAAGTCCGCGACGAACGGCTTGGAATTGTAATTGGTATCGATTTTGTAGAGCGACACCGGGGCCTTCTGGCCTCGGGAGCCACTGAACGTGCTGTAGACGTTTCCTTTGCCGTCCACCGCCGGGTTCGCCACCGGATGCAGACTGTCGGCAATCTGAATCCCGATGCGGGTTTCGCGGGCATCGCTCTTCAGCTTTCCGCTGGTGACGGTCAGGTCTCCCACAACCGCCGTTTCCGGTACGCGCACCACAATGTAGCTGTCGCCCGCGATGATAGGGCGTGCATCTTGATTGCCCAGCTTCACCGTCGGCCACCCCGCTGCGGCCAGATGTTCGCCGCGGATGTGCAACTCGCCCCCGGCGATCGCGGCCTGAGGCTGGATGCTCGCGATTTTCGGTTTCGCTACCGGCTCTTCCACCGCATGTTGTTTCATTGCCATCTTTAGTAAAGCCCGAACTGCCCGCCTATATACAAGATAAGCGCCCCGTACAACCCCGCCGCCAAATCGTCGATCACGATGCCTGTCCCCTCCGGTAGCTTCTCGAGCTGGCGCACCGGCCAGGGCTTCCAGATATCGAATAACCGGAACAACAGAAAGCCGGCCAGCAGGACTTTCCATCCTTTGGCGGAGGCTCCCAGCAGCGCAACCCATTGCCCGAGCACTTCATCGACCACGATTATGCCCGGATCCTTTTTCCCCACCAGGCGCGCTGTTTCCGTAGCCGACCGGATCGCCGGCAGCAGCAGCAC
Source organism: Bryobacteraceae bacterium (assembly GCA_050746645.1). Taxonomy (GTDB): domain Bacteria; phylum Acidobacteriota; class Terriglobia; order Bryobacterales; family Bryobacteraceae; genus Bog-105. The sequence goes on from JBOGMI010000327.1 coordinate 4,296, forward strand.
GATCACCAGCCCTAGCAGCACCGGACGGCCGAGACCAAAATCGATTTCGATCAGCGCCGCCAGCAGCGTCGCCGCGGCGGCGCCCACCGTGCCCGGCCCTCGCGGGAAATAACCGCACCCAAAAAACGTGGCGAACAACAACGCGAGCCGCTTCACTCGGGCCGGTCCCCTGACGGTTCGCTCTCTTCGCCTTCGAATTCATTCAGTTTTGCCGGCGTGGAGATCACATATTTTCCCGCTGCCCAGTTGCCCAAATCGATCAACCGGCAGCGGTCGCTGCAAAACGGCATGTTCGGACTGTCGAAAGGAACTTCTTTCTTGCAGATGGGACAGCGCACTGTGGCGGGCATTCGCCTCTCCTCGCTACCCCATTATCCGATTACGCCCAAACCGGCACGATGAGAGTTCGCCGCGTGCAGGATCGGGAACGGATTGACCGCTTGTGGCGGGATACAGGAACGTTCTCCCGCGTCGATCAACTCGCCGACCAGATCGTAATCGTGCGCTTCGGTCACGCGCAGGATGCGCATTTCTCCCGGCCGTGCCGGAGCCGGGCCGAAATCGTTGACCAGGCAGACGCCGTCGATTTCGGGCGCTTGCGTCGCCAGCCGCGCTTCCCAAAGTAGATCGGTTTCTTTCGACGGCCCTTCGATCAATACAGGCATTTCGGCGCCGATCAGCCGCTCGTTGCGCGCGCGCGAAATACGCCGCTGCAGCGCCATCAGTTTGCGTTTCCGGTTGTAAATCGGCTTCTTATCGACCTTGCCGTCCAGATGAAAACTGCGGCTCGTCTCTTCATCGCTATAGGAAAAAACACCCAGACGGTCGAACTGCGCCGCTTGAACAAATTGACAAAGCTCCTCGAAATCCCGATCGGTTTCGCCGGGGAATCCGACGATCATGCTGGTCCGCAGCGCCACGCCCGGAATCGTCGCGCGGATGCGTTCGATCAGCTTTAGAAAGATGTCGCCGTTCGCGCCGCGTTTCATCCGCTTCAACACCGGCCCGCTCGCATGCTGCAGCGGCATGTCGATGTACTTCACCAGCGCTTCGTGCGCCGCAATCGTGTCGAGCAGTTTCTGGGTAACTTTGTTCGGATACGCATATAGAAACCGGATCCATTTCGGAAGCTCTGTGGGAATTTCCGCGAGCCGTGTCAGCAGCTCGCCAAGGCCGTTCTTCAACCCCAGGTCTTCGCCGTAGCAAGTCGTATCCTGCCCGATCAGGTTGATCTCGCGCACGCCGCCGGCAAACAAGCGCGTTGCTTCGTTGATGACACTCTCAAAACGCCGGCTGCGAAATCCGCCGCGAAACTGCGGAATCACGCAAAACGAGCAAGGATGATCGCAGCCCTCGGCGATTTTGATATAAGCCGAATGCCGGGGCGTCGTGAGCACGCGCGCCGTCAGATCGTGATAGAGATACGGCTGCGGCCTGCGCGTTTCCGGCTCCAATCCTTCGCACAGTGCCGTGATATTTTCGAGCTCGTTGGTACCGAGCACGGCGTCCACTTCCGGAATGTTCTTCTGAATATCGCTGCGGTAGCGCTCGACCAGGCAGCCCGCGACGATCAGTCGCCGCGCTCTGCCTGTCTTCTTGTACTCGGCCATTTCCAGAATCGTGTCCACCGATTCCTGTTTGGCCGGATCGATAAAACTGCACGTATTGACGACGAGCACGTCGGCTTCGGCAGGCTCGGGCGTAAGCTCGTGGCCCCCGGCGGTCAACTGGCCCATCATGACCTCGGTATCGACCAGATTCTTAGGGCATCCGAGGCTGACAAATCCGATTTTCAAGGGGTAGGAGTTCCGTTCGGGCGCGGCTGCGCAAGCGGTATGGAATCTTCAGGATAGCAAGGCGGTGGGCTAGCTAAACGCTTACCAACGGAAGTCCGGGAGCAATCCGCATGAGATCGCCGGCGTCACTGGTGACCACAGCCTGCCGCGCTCGCTCCGCGCAGATCACAACGTGCGCATCTACGATATCGGCGGTTCCCGTTCGTGCTAGCAAGAGACCCACGGCTGTGGCGTCGGGCCCGTCGAGCGGAATGAGATCCGTGCCGGGCTGTCTGATAAACCGGCACAGGAGAGCTTGTCTGGCAGGATTACGAATTGCCTGCGCCAGCGCCGTCGCTGGAACGGTCGCGCGCATGCCAAGCTTTTTTGCGCGAGCGATAAGGGCAAGTATTCTGCGATCTTTACGGTCCAGAGCGATTAGGCCACCCGCATCGAAGGTGATCCCGCTCACGCCGCCTTCTTTTTCCTGGCGGGTCGCTTTGGCGCCTGGGAAGCGAGAATTCCGTCGGCCCAAGTCCGTTCCTGTTTGGTCAATGCACCGCCCGTCTCCGCTAGCGCAATGTCCAACATTTCCCTCCATCCAGCCGCGTCGTGAAGGGCGACTCCAATCGAATGCTTCACAAACCCGGACACGCTTGTAACCTCCCCGGCCGCAACCAAGGCGCGGATCTCTTCCACCTGCTCGTCCGGAAGTGTGACTGTAACCTTGGTGGTTGCCATACCAATCACCATATTACGCCTTTGCTTCATGAGTCTCGGATACTGCGAGGATTAGCGCCATTCCTCTTCATCGACGCATTCAAATTCGTCCGCTATGATGCGGTCGATTCGCCGATTCTCCCGGTGCAGCGAGTGCAACCCACCGAAAGCAGTTTCCCACGGCTTTTCTCTCTTAGTTCGAGCAGTTTGCCGCTGCACACGATCGAAAACCGCGTCCGTGAAGAAGTCTTTGAGGCTGCGGCCCTCTTCGGCGGTTGCCGCTTTCGCCTTCCGGAAAAGCAGGTCGGGAATCTCGATCGTCGTCTTCACAGACCCATTTTTCCAAATTTACGGTGGATCTAGAGCTTACTCGGCGAGGCGGGCGCCGGCGGAGCGGGAGGAGCAGGCGGCGCCGCAGGAAAGACGCCCCATTCACTTCCGTCTTGAAAACGAACTCCTGCGATCCTTACCCGAAGACCTCGCGAGGAATGATTCAGCGCCACTGGTGAAACAGTTCTCGTCTGTCCGGGCCTCAGCGTGTCCTCGTCGCGAGCATAAGCTACCTGTCTCGATCCACGAGAGACAACAATTCCGAAAGCCTTTATCGTAAGACCGCTTCTATTTGTCAGCGTGAGATTTAACACTCCGCCGCGAGTTCCGACCTCGGCTTTGTTAATTAGCAGCGGAGTGCCTTTTGCATTTGCAAACTCCACATTCACCTCAGCGCTTTCTCCAATGGTCACGTTGAAAATAAGGACTGCTCCCAGCGAGGCGGCCATTAGACTCACTCGGGTCAAGCTGTACTGTCTCATACCATTCACCACTTATTCACAGCGCAACGCCACCATCGGATCGATCCGCGAAGCTCTCCGGGCCGGCAGATAGCCCGCGAGGAGCGCGAAAATCAGCAGGAGAACCGCCGAACCGACAAGCGATACAGGATCGGCCGGGTGAACGCCGAAGAGCATCTTCGAGACTAATTGCTCCGCACCCAGTGCGACCGGAAGCCCAACGGCGATTCCCAGCCCGGCTAACAATAAGCTTTCGCGCATCACGATCCAAAGCACGTTGGAGCGCTCCGCGCCCAGTGCCATGCGGATGCCGATCTCGCTCGTCCGCCGTG
>JBOGMI010000328.1:0-2117 GCA_050746645.1 Bryobacteraceae bacterium
CCGCTCTTGCAACCGCAATCGTCCTCTCTCGGGGAAGTTATTAGCGAGCGGCAGGCGAATACTTTGCCCTTGAACGGCCGGAACCCGATGAATCTAGTAGCACTGGTGCCCTCTGTCGTGCCGCAAGGAGGATCAATGTCCAACCCGAACGGCCAGAATCCATTTGCCTGGGGCAATTACCAGATCGGCGGCGGCATGGCAAATCAGAGCACTATGTGGCTCGACGGCGCGCCGGTAAACGCCAACTACGACAATCTCACTGCTTTGATCCCGACGCAGGATTCGCTTGCGCAATTCAAAGTAGCGACCAGCAGCCTCTCTCCGCAATATGGCCGTTTTGCCGGCGGCGTTGTGAACTTTGTCACGAAGTCCGGCACCAATAAGGCGCATGGCACTCTATGGGAATATCTGCGCAACCGCGATCTCGATGCCAATACCTTCTGGAACAACGCCGCCGGCACCCCGCGCGGATCTTTCACCCAAAATCAATTCGGATTCAATCTCGGCGGCCCGGTTTACATTCCCAAAATTTACAACGGCAAGAACAAGACTTTCTTTTTTGTGGATTACGAGGGCTATCGATTGCGTCAGGGCGCATCCTATACCGAGACAGTTCCGACAGCGGCGGAGCGTGCGGGGGATTTATCCGGACTCGCCGCCGCGCAGGGCGTCAACATCTACGATCCACTGACAACTTGCGGCACAGGGGCACCCGGACATGCCTGCGCCCCGGGAGTAGCGGCGGGATCCCGTATGCAGTTTGCGGGGAATAAGATTCCCATCGATCGGCTGAATCCCACCTCGCAAGTATTTCTGAAGCTCTATCCCACGCCGAACGCTCCCGGCAATGCGCAAGGCGTTGGTAATTGGGTCGGCAACGGCTCTCAGGGCGGCAACAACAACGAAACCGTCGTGCACATCGATCAGAACGTCTCCGATAAGCAGCACATAAGCGCGCGATACACCTATTGGGGTAATATCAACCTTCCCATCGATCCCATGAGCAACGGTGTCTGTAAGGACCGCTGCACCGAGACGTTCAACACAAACAATTTCGTATTAGGCGACACGTATACATTCACGCCGACCACGATCATGGAAATTCATTTGAGCTATCAGCGTTTTGACTACGACCGTATCCCCGAAACCTTGGGATACGATCTCACTACACTCGGCTGGCCTGCCTCGCTCAATTCGGAAGTCTCCTACCGCGATCTGCCGGTTCCGGTGATTAATGGGTTCGATACAGAGAACACCTTCGGCAGTAACGGCGCCGGCAGCGTCATCTTTTCGCGCAACGACAACTACCGCGCCGCGGGGAGCGTCACGAAGGTCATGGGAAACCATACGTTCAAAGTGGGCGCGGAGTTCTTGCGCATGACGGATAACTATACCCAGACGAACACGCCAACCGGCAGTTTCAGTTTCGGGCCGAGCTTTACGGCGGCAAATGCACTCAATACGGCAGGTTCCGGGCTCGGACTGGCAACCTTCCTACTGGGATATCCTACGGGAGGCGGTGCCAGTACGAATAACTTCGTTGCCGGGCAGCAGTACTACCCGGCGGTGTATTTCGACGACAGTTGGCACGCCCGTTCCAATTTGACCTTCAATCTCGGCGCGCGCTGGGAACACGCAGGGCCCTGGACGGAGCGCTTTAATCGCATGTCGTTCTTCGCTCCGAACTACCCCAACCAAGTGCTTGCGGTGGACGGGATCAACGTCCCCGGCGCCATTGGCTTGGTGGACTCGCAGAAGCCCTACGATCCCTACCGCAGCAATGTTAGGCCGAACTGGCATCAATTTTCTCCGCGAGTCGGCTTGGCCTATCAATTTGCGCATAACATGGTCTTTCATGCCGGTTACGGAATCTTCTGGCTACCGAACGATATCGCTTTCTCTTTATCACCCAATAACGATCCGGTTGACAGCATCGGAAGCCCCATACAGTCAGGTCCCTATCCGGGTATTCCTGTAGCAAACATCAGCGATCCATATCCTCAAGGAATCGTGATCCCCCCAGGACGGAATCCAAGCTATGCGACCGACCTGCTGGGTACCGGCCCTACAGAGTCTCAGCTCGATAATCCCTACGGTTACGCGCAACAGTGGAACGC
>JBOGMI010000329.1:0-5944 GCA_050746645.1 Bryobacteraceae bacterium
GCAAGCTGAATCTCCTGCGCAGCCGCATCTCCGCGCAAAAGAGAGACCAGCGCCAGCGCCCCATCGAGTCCGGCCGTTACGCCGGCGGCGCTGATAAGGTTGCCGTCAACCACGACCCTTGTATCCACCAGAACCGCTCCGTAGTACCGCATCAGATGCCCGGTACTCCAATGAGTGGTTACCTGTCTTCCCATCAGGACACCCGCTGCGCCACAGAGCAGGGCTCCTGTGCAGACCGAAAACAGGAGCTTTTCCCTCTGTACGTGTTTGCGGATGAGGCCTAGCACTTCCTCGTCGTGCATCAGCGCCTGCTGCCCATAACCGCCGGGAACGAGCAGTACATCGAATATTCCTGCTTCAGCGATGCTCACATCCGGCGAAAGCCGAAGTCCCTGCACGTCACGCACTGGCTCGACTTCTTTTCCGATGATCTGGATGGTTGTATCCGACATGCGTGAAAGAACTTCAAACGGTCCCGTGAAGTCGATCTGATCCATTTGTTCGAAGATCAGGCAGCCCACAGAAAGCGGTCGTGCAGAAAGCTCTGGCTTGGATCTCTCACTGACAAATAAAGGAACGCTCATCGTGACTTATCTTTACACGGAGTAAATCGGACACATGCACTCCACACGAAGTTTCGGCGCAGTGACGCCGGCACCCTTACGCGACCTCGACCGTCAGGCTATTTTGGGCGGTGCGGATTGGCGCTGCAGGTACGATAACCTCGACAAGTCCAGTGGCTATGTCATAAAGGAGGCCGGAAATGAGCCACTCGTCCGGCAATGCCGGAATCGCCCTGAGCGCAGCAACGTCGACAGCGACCGACTTGCGTGGATCGGGGACCGACTTGGCCGCAACTTCCTTTTCCGGTATCTGAAAGTAGTGCGCCAGCATGGCTGGGTCTCCCACGAGACGCGTGCTGCCACAATCCGTATGGTGAAGTACAATCAGGTGAAACTCCCCGCCGCTTCCCGGAATCGTTTCGGCAACCTCTCCGATTCGTCCGAGCAGACCAAACTCCTCCAACAGCCCCGGCGTGACCCGACCGCCAATGTTTCTCATGACGACGGCCTCACCTGGTTCGATTCCAAGCACATGTACAGGATCCACGCGCATATCGGCGCAACCGATGATTACCGCCTTCAAAGTCCGCAAAGACTGTGGAAGTGATGGCATAGAGGCAGCTAGCTCTTTGTTTCGTTTCAACATGAGGTCAAGGTTATTCATAATGTTTCTCCTGAGGGATGTTGGAGGTAATCACGCCGGCGCAATCACCTCTGTTGGATGCAGAAACCGATTTCATAAGAGCGAGCGATTAAGGACAAAAGCCCCACCGTTCCTGCCAATCGGCAGGGAGAGAATTACCGTATGCGAGAGTGCCCAAAAGAGGCTCTGTATTGGTGGGGCATAACGCCGAGCCGGCGCACGAATGCACGACGAAGAATCTCCGCAGAGGTAAATCCGCATGAAAGTGCAATCTCCTTGAGAGTCATCGCTGTCGATTCGATCTGGCGCCGCGCTGCCTCGATGCGAAGATCCTCGATGTATCTCGCTGGGGTTTTGCCCACCTCCAAGTGAAACATGCGAACGAAGTTTCGCGGACTCATGGCTGCGCGCCGGGCAAGACTTTCGATGGAGAGGTTGCGTCGGATGTTGTCTGGAAGCCAAGCGAGCACATCACCGAGAGGCCGTCTCTCAGAAGCCTGTGCCATCAGGGTGGCGCTGAACTGCGATTGACAGCCCGGCCGGTGCAAAAACACCACCATCATTTGAGCAACTTTGAGAGCTGCTGGTCTGCCCAGATCCTCTTCCACAAGTGCGAGCGCGAGATCGATTCCGGCAGTTACACCTGCTGAGGTATAGCAGTTTCCGTCTCGAACAAAGATGGGTGTGGGGTCTACGGTCACTCGCGGGTAGTCGCGCGCAAGCTCTTCGCACCAGTTCCAGTGAGTCGTTGCGCGCCTCCCATCAAGAAGGCCGGCCTCAGCCAGGACCAGCGCGCCAGTGCAGACCGAACCAAAGCGCCGACTGCTCGCACAGCTCTCGTTCAGCCATTTTAGAAAGTTCCGTTCGTATCGGACTTTCGAAACCCCGTCGTACCCGGCGACAAGAAGGGTGTCGATCGGACCACAATACTCGCCGTATGTTTGATCCGTGCGAACCGGAAGGCCGAGATGGCTTGGGACGTCTCGATCGGTTCCGGCCGAGATGACACTGATTTCGTATATTGGTCCGTCGCTCCGTAAGCGGTTGGCATCGCCAAACACCTCCAGCGGACCAAACACATCGAGCGTCCGCACCGGCGGCACGGCGACGATGAGAACATGGCGTGTGCTTCGCCCCGGAGAGCGGCTGTCGCCATAGAGACCTTGCGTGGTAAGAAGCTTGGAATTCGCTCTATTCATTGTCCGAATCGTCCCGACTTCGGTTTCGCTAGCTGCGATGCATAGGGAGGCCGCCAGAAGTGCGGTGCTGCATTTATTGTATCCGCGGGATACAGCGCAGGTTGTATCTGACCGTTCTCAATGGGTGGTTAATCGCCGATGCACTCGTTGTTGAGTGCTCCCGTTGCACGGAGGAAACTGAACCTCTCCGAATTCTGGGCGAGTGACGCAACCCGGAAACTGGACCGTGGAGCGGCCACTGAGTCGGATAGATCGCGTGTGACGGCGCAGGTGTCCGTTGCGAGTTCTCTCAGCGCGGCGTTATTTGTTGGGCTGAAAGGGCAGCAGTACGTCGGCCGCAATCAGCCACGCCAATGAATGGCCGTCGGTCCGCCCTCGATGGAATTGAATTCCAAAAAATGCAAAGGCGGTTTTGAATCACGCAAGCTGCTGCCGGCATCTCAGCAAATGTCAGTATGTCGGCGGCTGTCACACTTCGATACGGACTCATTACCTTGCTGCTCTTATCTGTCGCAAACGGGGCGGAGTTGAAGAAGAAGACAGTCAAAGCATGGAACGCATACATTCAGACGGTGGCTGCACGTAATCAGGAGCGGCTCGCTCCCGGACATCGATTTCTTTGGACCGACGAATCGGCGGATCGAAGATGCCGGGTTCGAGCGGGCGAAATCGTCGTCGCTCCAATGACCCGGCAGAACCCGAAGCACGTTCCTTCCGGTCTCATTCATGACTGGATTGGAGCCGCTTTCATCCCGAATACCAAACTCAAGGATGTCCTGTCAGTGGTTCGCAATTATGGCCGCTACAAGAATTATTACCATCCGGCCGTAATCGATTCAAAGCGCCTTCGCCGAAGCGGCGCTGAAAACCGATTTTCGATGATTCTGCTGGACAAGGCGATGTTCCTGAAAACTGCTCTCGCCGGCGACTACGCGTCTTCTTTTGTTCGGGTCGACGCCCGGCGATGGTACAGCATCGCTTTCACCACTCGCGTGCAAGAGATCGAAAATTACGGCCAGCCGGCAGAGCGCAAACTGCCGGTCGACGAGGGGAACGGATACATCTGGCGGCTATACAGCGTGACGAGATTCGAAGAACGCGGCGGCGGAGTGTACGTGGAAATCGAGGCGGTCGCCTTGAGCCGCAACATTCCAGCTTTGGTTCGCTGGCTGGTCGACCCGATTGTCCGGCGCGTATCGAAGAGTTCGCTCATCACTTCTCTTCGCGAGACTCAAGACGCCGTCGCCGGCACGGTTGCCGCGCAGCTCTCGCCATCTCTGCCCGCGGCGCAGAGCGTTAGTTCGTGGCACCGAGGCTTACGTTCCCAGCGCCGTTATTAGGGCCACGCCGAAACCGAAAGCTCCTAGTGCATCATTAATAGGAGCCGACTGGATCTGACTTGCTCTTGGCCGCATTCGGGGAAAGGCAATCTCATGGCGAGACCGGTTATTCTGACCATCGACGACGATCCCGATGTGTTGCGAGCGATCGAGCGCGATTTGCGGCAGCACTATAACCAAACCTACCGCGTCTTGCGCGCCGACTCCGGTATGAGCGCTCTCGCTTTGCTCCGCCGCTTGCAACAACGGAACGATCCCGTCGCACTGCTGGCCGTCGATTATCGAATGCCGCAAATGAACGGCATCGAATTGCTGATCGAGGCGATGAAGCTCTATCCGGATGCAAAGCGCGTTCTGCTGACGGCCTACGCGGATACCGAAGCAGCGATCAAGGCTATCAACGATGTCCAGCTTGATCACTATCTTCTGAAGCCATGGGATCCACCGGAGCAGCAACTCTATCCTGTGCTCGACGATCTTTTGACGGAATGGTTTGCAAGGCACAAGCCAGCCTTCGACGGCATCCGGGTCCTCGGCACGCGCTGGTCACCGAAATCTTACGAGATACGCGATTTTCTCGCCCGCAACCAGGTGCCGTTTCAGTGGCTGGATGCCGACGCTGCCGCGCGCGACGGCGAAGTGAACCGTCTGGTGGAAAGTCTCGGTCCGAATGAACTGAAACTTCCATTGGTTTTCTTTCCGGACGGGGATCGCCTGGAACAGCCCGGTTCGCAAGACATCGCAGCCAAGCTCGGCCTTCGCATGCGCGCCGGCCTTGAGTTTTATGACGTGGCAATCGTAGGAGGCGGTCCGGCGGGCTTGGCGGCAGCCGTTTATGGCGCCTCGGAAGGTCTAAAGACGTTGATCGTGGAGCGGGAAGCGCCCGGCGGCCAAGCCGGGCTCAGTTCCAACATCGAAAACTATCTCGGCTTTCCCGCCGGGTTGAAGGGATCTGACCTGGCGATGCGGGCGGTGACTCAGGCCCGGCGTTTCGGAGTAGAGATCGTTTCGCCTCAGGAAGCGAGCGCGATTCGCGTCGACGGGCCTTATCGCTACCTCAAACTCAGCGATGGGACGGAGGTTTCGTGCCACACCTTGGTGCTGGCGACCGGAGTCCAGTGGCGGACACTCGGCGTGTCCGGCGCCAAGCGCTTGCAGGGAGCGGGCGTCTATTACGGCGCTGCGGCAACGGAAGCCATCTCCTGCCGCGACGAAGACGTGTATGTCGTAGGCGGCGCCAACTCCGCCGGCCAAGCGGCGATGTTCTTTTCCAAATATGCTCAGCGCGTGGTGATGTTGGTTCGGGGCCCGTCGCTCGCGGCCACCATGTCGCAATATCTGATCGATCAAATTCAAAAGACCGAAAATATTCAGGTGGAGTACCGGAGCCGCGTGACGGAAGTTCACGGCGACGATCGCCTGCAGTCCATCTCGATTGCCTGCGAGGTCACCGGCGTGACTCAGACCGTTCCCGCGAGTGCGTTATTTATCTTCATCGGCGCCGAACCTCGCACGGCTTGGCTCGACGGAGTGATCGAGCGCGATTCCCGGGGATTTATTCTGACGGGACCTGACCTGATGCGCGACAATAAGCCGCCCAAAGGGTGGCCGCTCGACCGTGATCCGGGCCTTCTCGAAACCAACGTCCCTGGCATTTTTGCCGTTGGCGATGTCCGCCACGGCTCTATCAAACGTGTAGCTTCCGGGGTCGGCGAAGGTTCTGTCGCGATCCAGTTCGTTCATCAATATCTAAGCAAGGTCTGAATGGGCAGTATGACGAATCGATTGGAAACCCTCCTGCATGCCGGTCCAAGTCCGGCAGTGGCTGAGTTGCAAGCCATCTCTGTTTTTTCCGACCTTCCCGCTGATGCGCTCGCGTGGCTTGCAAGTCAAATGAACGTGTTCGAGCTGCAACCTGGCGACATGCTGACTCGGCCCGGCGATCCCGCCGATCATCTCGTTCTTCTGTTTCGCGGCGAAATACATGCCGAGCGGGAAGACGGCCGGCTCTACATCATGCACGCGGGCCAAGTGACCGGGCTGCTTCCTTATTCACGTCTCACGCACTATCCATCGACAGCGCGCGCCATCGTTGAGAGCCGCGGAGCTCTGCTTCACAAAAGCAAATTCGACGAAATGCTGCAGCGCATGCCGGTCCTGCACCAGCGGCTCGTTAGCGTCTTGGCGGATCGTATCCGC
>JBOGMI010000330.1:0-2947 GCA_050746645.1 Bryobacteraceae bacterium
GCAGATTGACCAAGCTGTGCAGGAACAAGCCCGAGGCCACCAGCAGCGCCAGCGACAATGCGATCTGCCCGGCGATGAGGCCGCGCGCGAGCCGGTTTCTCCCGCGTCCCGCAGTCATTCCCCGGCCCTCCTTCAGCGACGAGATGAGATCCAAACGAGTCGCATAGAACGCCGGAGCCATGCCGAACAAGAGTACGGTGAGCATGGTGGCCGCAAGCGTAAATCCGAGCACGTGCAAATCAGGTGTCACGCGAAGCGGAAGAGGCTGCCCAGGCGTGTCGGAGACCATCCAGAGTAAGAGCCGGCTCGCCTCCCACGCAAGAGCGATGCCGAGGCCGGCGCCCGCCAATCCGAGCAGTGCGCTCTCAATCAGCAACTGCCGGATGAGCCGCCAGCGGCCTGCTCCCACCGAAATGCGAGTAGCCAGTTCGCGCCGGCGCGCCGCCGCTCGCGCGAGCAGCAGATTGGCAATGTTCGCGCACGCGATGAGCAGAACCAGAGCAACCACTGCCATGAGAATTTTCAACAGCCGAGAGTATTGATGCCGAATTGGAGAGAGCCCCGTGGCCGCCGATGTCAGATCGATGCGCGCGTGCCGGATCTCCTGAAGCTGTCTGGGAGACGGATGCGGCCCTACATACTCGCGCAGAATTTGTTTGAAGAGCAGATTGGTATTGGCCGATGCCTCGCGTGCGCCTACGCCAGGTCTGCGCCGTCCAACGATATACAGCGATTGGACCCACTTCTTATGCAAGCCCGATCCATTCCACCCCGGAGAAATTTGCTTTTCCATTGCCAGGGGAATCCAGAGATTGGGCGACCGGCCGACGGTCATGCCGAAGAATCCGCGCGGTGCTATGCCGATGATGCTATAGACCGTGGAGCCGATCGTCACCTTCGTGCCGATCGCCGCCGAATCGTTTCGCGAACGGCGATGCCACCAGGCATAGCTCGCCACCGCAATCGGAGCGCCGCCGGGCACCCGGTCGTCGGCCTTGTTGAACGCCGCCCCGAGAAGCGGTTTTACACCGAGCGTCTGAAAATACGTTCCGGAAACCAACTCCACACCGAGCTTTTCCACCTTGAAATCACTGCCGACACGGCCGTGGACTAACAACTGAATGCTGTCAATGGCGGCAATGCTCGAAAAAACCGTGTTTCGCTGCTGGAGTTCCCGGTAAAAGGGATAGGAAAATAATTGCCAGCTTCGATTCGGCAGGTCAGTTTCGGTGCCCGCCGCCTGCCCTTGGCCAAACAGCGACAACTGCTGCGGCTGCCGCACCGGCAGGTTCCGAAGCAGCAGCGCATCGACCATACTGAAAATCGCCGTGTTCGCGCCGATGCCCACGGCCAGGATAAGAATCGCGACGATGCTGGAGACGGGATTCCGCGCCATCATCCGCAGGCCGAAGCGAATGTCCTGTGCGAGCACATCCCACCAACGCCAGCGCCTGGATTCATAGAACCGTTCGCGCGCTAACGTCCGGTTTCCGAAAGCACGCCGCGCCGCCATGCGAGCCTCGGACTCGCTCATCCCCTGTTCCTGGAGCCGCTCCGCTTCTAACTGGAGATGAGCTTCGATCTCGGCGTCAAAATCGCTTGTCTTGCGCCGCTTCCGAAACATGCCTTACCCGTTTTCGGTTTCCGGCCCGACAATGCGCCCGATCGCCGCCGCCAGGCGCCGCCACTTCGTCGTCTCTTTTACAAGCTGCTTCCGGCCGGCTTTCGTAAGCTCGTAAAAGCGCGCTTTCCGGTTGTTCTCCGAAGTCCCCCATTCGGCCGCGGTCCAGCCCTGCGCCTCCAGGCGTTGCAGCGCAGGATACAGCGCTCCGTGTTCCACCAGCAGTTCGTCTGCGGAGGTCTCCTGGATATTCCGTGCAATCCCCTGGCCGTGCTCCGGTCCGAAGATCAGGGTTCGCAGGATTAACAGGTCGAGCGTGCCCTGAAGCAGCACCAAACGCTCTTTCTCTTCTCGGGTAGACACTTCACCCGAGTATCGCGCCCTTCAGGTAAGCTGTCAACCTCTGATTGTCCATCCAGCCCAGTTAGCTATTAGCTATTAGCTTTTAGGCCCTCCACTGCCCGGGTGGGTTGCGGCGGCGGAAAAGACCTGGTCGAGGGAAGAAAGGTCAAAATCGGGGGGGAGCATTTTGGCGATGGCGTCGCCGTGCTTCATTTCTTCGCGTTGTTTGCGCAGATTGGCCGTGGCGATCTGGACGGCGTGTCTCTCGGCTTTGCGGGATTCTTCGGCCTCGGCGCGCTTTTGCGAAGCAAAGCCAATTTCGGCTAACTGACGTGCTTTCTTGCGTTTCTGGAACTCGGCGGAGGCGCGTTGGTAGGCGCGGTCCTGGGCGGCATGGTAGCGAACGTAGTATTCGAGGTAAGTTAGATCGACACCGATAGGGGTTTCGCCTTTCTTCACCTGCTCGGGAGATTTTGGTTCGAGCGCAAAGCATTGGTTTTGGAAGCGCAGGGCGCGATTGGCGAGCCAGGTGTGTTCGGCCATTTTGACGACCAGCTCGATTTCGGCCCGGCCGACGGGTTGTTCGTCTTCCATGAGCTGGTTCAGGAGAGCGTCGTAGTCTTCCTGCTTTTCGAGTTCCGGGAGGACGCGGAAACGGCCGCAGAGACCGTGCTTGACGCCGTTCTGGGCGACTTTGGCCTTGGTCTCGACGGATTTGGGGCCAGTGGATTTCTGAGAGTTGCGGCGGTTAGCCGCGATTTGTTTGGCGGTTGCCATGGTTGGATCCAGCTGTTAGCTGTTAGCTGTTAGCTGTTAGCTGTTAGCTGTTAGCTCTTCGCTGCTAGTGTGCGGGGCGGGCGTATGGGATGAGAGGGCGCAAAGGATATAAAAAGCTGAATCTAAAGAGAATAAAATAAGGTCGTGCGGGTGCTGCTGCTGCTTCTGCTCTCCGCCGTTCTGGCTTTCGGCCAGCAGGCTTTCAAG
>JBOGMI010000331.1:0-2925 GCA_050746645.1 Bryobacteraceae bacterium
GTGGAAGCGGCGCACGCGTTTCAGCGGGCGGCGGATATCAATCCCTCTTCGGTCAAAGCGAATGAAGGACTGGGGGTCGCGCTTTATAGAAGATTGGCGGCCGGCGATGTCAGGCCATCCGCTTACCGTGATATGGCAAACCGGGCGGAAGCGCACCTCGCCCAGGCAGCCCAACTCTCTCCATCGGCCCCCGCGCCTCTGCTCGACTTGGCGGACCTGGAGAGCCTTCTTGCCCACCGTTCGGCGGACCCGGACCAGAGAGCGGAACTTTACAAAAAGGCCCGTCATGCTTTGAAGCAGGCGATTGCGCTCGAACCGAGCGATGCCAAAATTTATCTGCGTTTAGCGAGTCTGGAAAATGACGAATTCGGGCCCGTTCTGCAGCAGGCTAGGGCGCATTTCGGTAAGACAGCCGGCCCCATTCCCGATCCTACTCTTCGTCATCGCTTGCAGCAGCAGTACGGCGCGGTCATAAATGACGCGATTCATAACGCGCAGCAGGCCTCGCAAATAAATGCAAACTTCCAGCGGCCTCTGCTCTTGTTGTCGCGATTGTTCGCTGAGCGAGCTCTCATCCGCGACACGCAGGATGAATATTCCGCTGATATGCACACCGCGACA
Organism: Bryobacteraceae bacterium; assembly: GCA_050746645.1. Lineage (GTDB taxonomy): Bacteria > Acidobacteriota > Terriglobia > Bryobacterales > Bryobacteraceae > Bog-105. The sequence goes on from JBOGMI010000331.1 coordinate 622, forward strand.
GACTGGCGGCGGCAATTTATGGCTGTGGGCGGGCACGTCGATAGCACGACGGGCGGGAAAAGTATCAATCAGTGAAGCTTATTGAACGCTGAAGCTGTAACTCCCAGCGCCCACTGCATAATTTCTACCGCTGCTATTTATTCCCGAGTAAATGGCGCCTTCAGAGGCCGTAACATGGCTGGTCCGCGCAGCGGGAACATGGATCGTCGCCGTGGTGTTTGCCGGAATCGTGACATTCAGCGTGAGTTTGCCGTCGGCCCCAAGGGTCCAGGCACTTGAGATCGGACCATACAGCGAATCGTATTCCGCCGAAACGTGCGCGAGGCGAGTCTCCGGATGCGGATCGATGACGATGCGTTTGAAGCCGGGAGTTGCGGGATTGGAGCGGATGCCGGCGAGCGAACGGTAGAGCCACTGGCCCACCGCGCCGAATGCGTAGTGGTTGAACGAATTCATGGCAGGGTTGCCCGTATCGCCGTTCCAGCGCTCCCACATCGTGGTCGCGCCTTTGCGGATCATGTAGCCCCAGGACGGGTAAGTCTCGTTGAGCAGGAGCGTGTAGGCGGTTTTCATCTTGCCCGCATCAGTCAGCACGGGCATCAGGAAGGAAGTGCCGATAAATCCTGTCGAGAAGTGCCCGCCGCGCGATTGAATATCGGCGACGAGTTTGTCCACCGCGGCTGGGTGCAAATCTTCGGGCAGCAGCCCCATATGCAGCGCTAGTACATAGGAGGTTTGACTGCCGTTGCCGACCGCGCCGTCGGCCTTCACGAATTTCTTGATAAATGCAGCCTTGATCTTGCTGTAAAGCTCGCGATACGAAACGGCTTCCGAATGCTTGCCGAGCGCGACCGCCATTTGAGACATCAATTGGGCATCGTAAGCCCAGAATGCCGTCGCCAGCAGTTCTTTCGGAGTAAAGCTGTTCGCCGGAACCCAATCGCCGAAATCGTTCGCGCGATCATTCTCCCAAAGATAGTTGGAATTGGCGCGATGGATGTAGTCGAGCCACTGTTTCATGGCGTCCCAATTGCGCGCAACCACGCGAAGATCGCCATACTGCTGCCAGGTGGTCCAGGGAATGATGACGCCCGCGTCGCCCCAGGCGGGAGCACCGGGCGAGTTGTCGACCACTCGCGGGGAGACATCGGTGAAAGCGCCATCGGGAAATTGCGCGTCGCGGATGTCGCGCAGCCACTTATTGGCGAACGCGTCCATGTTCATGTTGTAGGAGGCGGTGCGCCAGAAAATCTGCGCATCGGCCATCCAGCCGAGCCGCTCGTCGCGCTGCGGACAGTCGGTCGGAATGCTCATCAGATTGGCGCGCTGGCTCCAGAGAATGTTGTGCCAAAGTTTATTGACCAGCGCCGAGGAAGTTTCGAAACGGCCGGTCTCCGGCATGCTGTTGTGAAAGACGATGCCGGTGATCGCGTCGCGGCGCGGTTTGCCGGGATAGCCGGTTACTTCGACATAGCGGAACCCGTGATAAGTAAAGGCAGGCTCCAAGGTCTCCTCGCCTTTTCCGGAGAGGATAAACGTGTCGGTCGCTTTCGCGCTGCGGAGATTCTTGGTGTAGATATTGCCGTCGGGCTTGAGAATTTCGGCGTAGCGGAGGCGGATGCGCGTGCCGCGCGGTCCGGAGGCTTTCAAACGCGCGAAGCCCACCATGTTTTGGCCCATGTCGAAGACATAGACGCCAGGCTCGGGTGACGTAATGGCTTTCGGAGTCAGCGTCTGCATGTGGCGGATGGGCTGATCCCGCTCTGCGACGATCTTCGCCGCTGGCGGCGCGGATAATTGCACATGCGGCCAGGATGCGGCATCGAACGCGGGCGAATCCCAGGGTACTTCGAGGCGCGCGTCGTAATTTTCGCCGGCATAAATTTCCGAACTCCGAATCGGGCCTGCCGATGCGCGCCAGGTTTTATCGGTACCGATGGTTTCGCGCGTCCCGTCAGTGAATTCGATTTCGAGCTGCATCAAGAGGCGGATCGGCGGCGGTCCGAACGCGAAACGCTGTAGTGTCCAGCCGAGTCCGCTTGCGTACCAGCCGTCTCCGAGAATCGCCCCGAGCACATTTTCCCGCTGCTTAAGTAAGCCCGTGACGTTGTAAGTCTGATATTGGACGCGCTTGCGGTAATCGGTCCAGCCGGGCGTGAGAATGTCGTCGCCAACACGCTTGCCGTTGATAAACGCGCGATAGCTGCCGAGGGCGGTCGCATAGAGCCGGGCGCGTTTGATGGTCTTGTGGATCGTGAATGCCTTGCGGAAATAGCCGGCTGGGCGGGCGGGCCATGGATCGCC
>JBOGMI010000332.1:0-1381 GCA_050746645.1 Bryobacteraceae bacterium
CTTCGAACCCGTCCCCGGCAATTACGCCGCTCGTGGAATGTTTTCACAACAGTCGAAAGACTTCAGTCTGCAGACCTGGATCGACTTGCGGCGCGTGCCGCTGGGCATCGCCGCCGCGGCGGCAGCAAGTCTGGGCGCGTTTCTCTGGAAGAAGAATGCTTAAGCTATCCGCAGAAATGCTCAGCGACGACTTGCGCCGGGGCCATGGACCGTTTCTGAAGCGCCGCCGCGCGATCGCCGGTCTGTCGATTTTTTCCTGCACCGTCCTGGGCGGAGTGGCGCTCTTTCAGATCGGCGTCTTCAAGCATTTGCCCGGACCGCCGCTTCCCGGTTTCGATCCGGAGCAGGTACACGGCTCGCCGGAAGCTTACCGTTATTTCGGTATCCCCGATGCATTTCTCGGCATGGCCAGCTACGCCGTGACTGCCTGCCTTGCCGCCATGGGCGCGAACGACCGCGCGCGCTGGATTCCACTTGCGATGGCATCCAAAACCTTGCTGGATTCCGCCATGGCGAGCAAGCTGCTCGCCGAAGAAGCCGTAACCCTTCGCAAGTTCTCCTTGCGGTCGCTGTTGGTAGCCGCGGCGACATTCACTGCTCTTTCGCTCGCTCTCCCCGAAGCCAGTCGCGCGTGGCGAAGTTAGCTGTTAGCTTTTAGCTGTTAGCCAGTTCACCGCTCTTCCGAATTTTTCTTTAGCCTCCAGATCCAGCACCTTACACCCACACACCCTCTCCTCCCGCACGCCCGTCCCGCACACTCGACCCTGTAGAGCAGGCGTTTTCGCCTGCCACCGTACGCCCTCTGGACACAACACTATGGCAACTCCGAAACAAATCGCGGCCAATCGCCGCAACTCAGAAAAATCCACTGGCCCCAAGTCCGTCGAGACCAAGGTCAAAGTCGCGCAAAATGGCACCAAGCACGGCCTCTGCGCCAAATTCCGCGTCCTCAAAGAAGTCGAAAAGCAGGAAAACTACGACAATTTCCTAAACAAGCTCATCGAAGACGAGCAGCCCGTCGGCCAGGCCGAAATTGAGTTGGTAGTCAAAATGGCGGAACATACCTGGCTCGCCAAGCGCGCCCTGCGCATGCAGAACAGCTGTTTTGCCCCCGAGCCGAAAACCCCCGAGGAGGCCAAAATCGGCGCCATCCCCGTCAGTCTTGATCCTCGCGAGCTCGAATGCTATGTTCGCTACCACGCCGCCCAGGACCGCGCCTATCAACGGGCCTCGGCCGAATTTCAGAAACGCAAGAAAGCACGGCAGTTAGCCGAAATTGGCTTTGCTTCGCAAAAACGCGCCGAAGCCGAAGAATCCCGCAAGGCCGAGAAGCACGCCGTCCAGATAGCCATCGCCAAAATGCGAAAACAACGCGAAGAAA
>JBOGMI010000333.1:0-3110 GCA_050746645.1 Bryobacteraceae bacterium
CGAGCACCGGTATCGCGCAGCTTCAAATTGTTGATGGCGGCTTGAGCAATATTTCGACGATTATGGACCGCATGAAGACGCTGGCAACCCAATCGGCGTCGGGCACGTTTACTGGCGACCGCGCCACTCTGGACCAGGAATACCAGGGGTTGATTTCGGAAATCACGCGGCAGGCGACCAACGTTAACTTGAACTCAGGCGGCTCGTTCAATTCAGCGTTGAATGTATATATCGGCGGTGCCTCGACATTATCCAATGCCAGCGTTGCGATCGATCTGAGCGGCGCGAGCAATGCGGTGGATGCGTCGAGCCTGAGGCTCTCCGGCACGAATGTGCTCGGCGGCACGGTGGGCGGCGTGGGCTTCAGCGGAAATTCTGTGCGGCTCGACAACCCGGGCACAACGTTCCTGGCGGCCGGGACGCAAACCTACACATTCAACTATGCCGATAGCAGCGGCAGTACTCAGTCGCGCAGCGTTGTGCTGAGCGGTGGCACAAGCGGTGTCGACGGCAACGCCATCATCAGCCAACTCAACAGCGGCCTGACCGGGACCGGCATTACGGCCTCGATCAACGCGACCGACGGCACGGTTCAGTTCACCAGCTCCAATGCGTTTACTGCCGGCGTAACCGCTGCTACTGCGGGTACCGATACCGTAACCGCAGCCGCGAACCTGGTCAATAAGTCGCAGTATAACCTCACGTCGGCGACTTTCGCGGCCGTCGTAGGCACTAGCGAGCAATTCACAATCAGCGACGGGACCAATACCGCCGCCGTTACTCTAGCTTCGACCGTTACCACCGTCGCCGATGCGGTGAACGCGATCAATGCCGCGCTCCAGACCGCCGGTATCACGGACGTTTCTGCCCTTGCGAGCGGCGACGGCACCGCCGTCTCTCTTCAGGGCTCGGCAAATTTCAGCGTGACGCAATACGCAAACGCGGGTACCAGCGGAGGTGTCTTCACAGCGCTTGGCAGCCAGACTGTCATCGCTGCCGCCAACGGCGGAACGGCCGGCACCAACGCCGATGCCGCGATCACGGCCATCAACGCGGCGATTCAGACGCTTGGTTTGGTCCAGGGGCGTGTCGGTGCGGGTGAAAACCTGCTCCAGTATGCGACCAACCTGGCCAATTCGCAGATCACGAACTTCTCGACCGCACAGAGCGACATCCGCGATGCCAACGTGGCGGCCGATGCTTCGAAGCTGACGCAAGGGCAAGTGCTCGAGCAGACGGCGGTTGCCGCCATGGCCCAGGCGAACTCCTCGGCGCAGGTAGTGTTGAAGCTGTTGCAGTAAATTCAGGGCGGTAAGTAAGCGTCCAGGCCGGATCGAAAGGTCCGGCCTGGAGGAGTTTTTGTAGGTAGATTATGGGAAGCATTGGATCGACGAGTTCGCAACTGTTCACCGGCGGCAGCGCCTTTTCGGCGCAGCTTGCACAAGTCATTCAAACCGCGGTGACGCAAGCTTCGGCGCCGATCACGCAGTTGAAGAGCCAGCAATCGACACTAGCGGGACAGCAGAGCGAACTGAGCACGCTGGCGAGCAAGTTTCAATCGCTCGAAACCGCCATCGACAGCATCAATTCGGCCGCGGGAGATGGAGCGTATGCCGCAACTTCGAGTGATGAGGCCGTCGCAACGGCTTCGGTGCGCTCGGGCGTGATGGCGGGCAGTTACGGCGTTACAGTGGGCAGTCTGGGGTCCCAGACGAATACGATGAGCGGCAGCGGTCTGACGCAGGTGACCGATCCCTCTTCCGGAAATATCGATTCAGATACAAATTACACGCTTTCGGTGAATGGCCAGAACCATACGATTACCGACTCCGTTGGAACACTGAACGGCCTGGCCGATGCGATCAACGCGAGCGGAGCGGGCGTACAAGCGACGGTGGTCAACGTCGGCAGCCCAACCGCGCCCGACTACCGGCTTTCGGTCCAAAGCAGCGAATACGCACCCGATACGATGCAACTAACCGATAGCAGCAGCACCCAGCTATTGAATACGCTGGCGACGGGTTCTTATGTGACTTATCAGGTGAACGGGCAGCCTTCGACTCCGGTGAATGCGACCACGCGCACGGTGACGATTTCGCCCGGCCTCGCGGTGACGTTTGCAGGCACGGGGACGGCCGATATTACGGTCGCGCAAAACACCATCGGCATCGCGGCGGCGCTGAATTCGTTTGTGAGCGCCTACAACGGCGCCGTGCAGGAACTGAACAAGAACCGGGGCCAGAACGGCGGTGTGCTTTCGGGCGACAGTGTCGTTTACCAGCTGCAGGGCGCGCTGCGGAATATCGTCGATTACATCGCGCCTTCGGGCAACGTGAACGGGCTCGCCTCGATCGGGCTGTCGTTCGACGAGAGCGGGAATCTGCAGTTCGACCAGACGGCGTTCGACCAAGCTTCGCCGGGCGACGTTTTGAGCTTTTTCGGATCGGAGACCGGCGGCGGGTTTCTCCAGAACGCCGAAAACGTAATGACCAGCGTGACCGATCCCACAACAGGCATGCTCCCGCAAGCCACGCAGTCGGTCACGAGTGAACTCTCCGATATCGGCGGCCAGATTTCGAGCGATCAAAACAATGTAAATCAATTGCAGCAGACGCTGGTTCAGCAGATGGCGGCGGCGGATGCGGCGATTTCGTCGCTCGAGCAGCAATTGAGCGAAATTACAGGCCTATTCAATGCCGAACAGGTACAGATCCTGCAGTCCAAGCAACTCTAAGGCGCAGTTGCAGGCGGCGATTGAGGAGGGCGCTTTCGAGGCTATCCCGGAGTTCGCCGCGGAGTATCGCAGAGCCGTTGTGCGGCAGCTTGGAGAAATGGAAGATCCGGCCGCGCGCGGGGCGCTGCTCGAGGAAGCGCAGTGCACGCTGCACCGCTCGCTGCAGCTTGTTCAGGCACGCCGGACGCGCCTGTCTGAACAGCTGAGTGTCACGGCCGGCTCCTTACATACCTGGCAGATAGAGGGATAAGGCGTCAGGAAAATGACGTACAGTTATCAGTCGTCAGTTATCAGTTGTCCCGTATTCAGCGAAAAACTGAAAACTGATAACTGAATACCGAAAACCGGCCCAATGGCACTCCACTTGCATCATGAC
>JBOGMI010000334.1:0-4886 GCA_050746645.1 Bryobacteraceae bacterium
AACCGTACCCACCTCGGGGCGGACCATTTATTGACCTTGCGCATCAACTTGTGATCGCCGCTGGCAATGAATTGAAACATTTAGACGAACATTCTCTTGTGACTCCAGTTTAGAATGGCTGGGCTCACTTTCTTGGCAAACTTCGCTGTGGTTCGGCACTACTCCTGAGTGGGGCAGATCATCGTTTTTTGTGGTCTGCCTGCCCCGGGGAGTCCACTCATGTTCTATCGCAGACATCTGCCCCATTGGTTTCCGCGAGACAAGGCACTCTTCATCACCTGGCGTTTGGCCGGATCTCCTCCGCCGAAGATTCCGGATATCATCGGCAAGGCAGACGACAAAAAACGATCGTCTGCCCCACCCCGCGGGCCGTTTTGGCTGCAAGATCCGCGCATTGCGGAGATTGTCAAGAACGCTTTGGTTTATGGCGAAACGGTTCGCAGACTCTACGATCTTTATGCCTGGGTCATCATGCCCAACCACGTCCATATCATCCTTCAGCCTAAATCCGATCTGCCGAAAGCCATGCAGTGGCTCAAAGGCCGAAGCGCTCGTATGGCAAACCGCACCCTTGGCCACACCGGGCTGCCGTTCTGGCAAGACGAATCATTCGACCATTGGATCCGCTCAAATCTGGAGCTACATTACCTGATCGAATACGTCGAAGGCAGTCCAGTGAGGGCCGGGTTCGTGCAAACGGCATCGCAATGGCCTTGGTCGGGTGGGGCAGATGATCGTTTTTCGTCGTCTGCCGTCCCCTCGTGATGTCCGACAGGCCACAAGAAACGATGGTCTGTCCCACAGTAAGATGGCTGTGGCGACCATGCTCCACAACCTTCGCTTCGCGCTGCGCCAGATCGCACGAGCGCCGGGATTCGCGGCACTCGCCTGTATCACTCTTGCCGTAGGCATCGGCATCAGCGCCGCGATGTTTGCCGTCCTCCAAACCACTCTGCTGCGGCCTATTCCCTATGCTCACCCCGGCCGGCTCGTGATTCTGCAGCCCAAAAGCACTCAGTTCCGGAATATGAATGTAGGGCTGACCTATCCGGAACTGTTGCGCTGGCGAAAGCGCGATTCCGATTTGCGGCAGATCGGCTATTACCATTCGTTCCCGACTCCGCTCGATGAAAAGACCAGCAGCCAGCTGATCCTCAGCGTTTCCGTCAGCGCGAATCTGTTCCGGCTTCTTGGGATCAAGCCGATTCTGGGCCGCGGATTCACGAAGGCCGAACAGCAGCCCGGGCACAACTACGAAGCCGTGCTTCCCGAACAGCTCTGGCGAGAAAAATTCCATGCCGATCCTTCCGTCCTGGGCAGCACCATCCGCCTCGGCGGCCAGCCGTACACGGTCATCGGTATTATGCCGCGGAGCTTTGCATTTCCCCGCCCAGGGGAAAAGATAGTCCCCGTCTGGGTTCCGTACGAGCTAACCAAAGATGTCGTAAGTGGGAAGACGAATCTTGCTAACGCCGTTGCTCGTCTCCGGCCCGACATCAGCGCAGACGCTGCCGCCCGCAACCTATCCGCGATTCAGCGCACCCTCCATAAACAGGACCCCAAGAAATATGTCGCGGAGCAGGTCTCGCTGCAGAGCTACCGGGATTCGCTGACCAAAGGTTCCCGCCCAGCTCTTTTGGCTCTCGCGGCCGCCGTCGGCTTGGTCTGGCTTATTGCTTCAACGAATGTCGCCGCGCTGATGCTCACGCGCGTACACGGCCGCCGCCAGGAACTCGCCATTCGCAGCGCCCTGGGCGCCGGCACATTTCGCATTCTGGTCCAACTCCTCACCGAAAGCCTGTCCTTATGCGTGATTGCCTGCCTCTTTGGCGTCGCGCTCTGCGCGGCAGCGCTGAAGTTATTTGGACATACACTCCAGTCATATGCGGCAAGCTTTCATTTCTCGCCCGATATGCTGTTGCTCCTCATTGGTGCAACAGTGCTCTCGGCCATTCTTGTCACGGTGCCGCCGGTCCTTCATGTTGCTGCTTCTCCTATCGTGCAAGGGCTGCACGAATCCTCCTGGCGCAGCGGAATGAGCCGCCGCCAGAATCGCGTTCGGGACTTGTTCGTCATCCTGCAGGTCGCGCTTTCGGTGTTGCTGCTCGTCTCCTGCGGAATGATGCTGCGCACGCTCTACAACTTGCGTAACGTCCCACTTGGTTTCCAGCCGAGCCATGTGCTCACGACCTCATTCTTCATCCCGCAGAAGGAATATGCCAAACGCAATATCGTCCCGACGTTCTACGAGCCGCTTTTGACTCGCCTGCGCGCCATTCCCGGAGTCCAGGGCGCTGCGATTTCCTCCGTGCTCCCCGTCAATCCGCATTTCCGTATAGGAGTACGCTTTGGAATTGCCGGCCGGCCCAAACGTGACGAAGCACACAAGCCTCAAGGCACGCTTCGCATCATGAGTCCGAATCTCGATTCGCTGCTTGGCGTTAGCATCCTGCGCGGGCGCCCGCTCACGGATCGCGACACCGCATCCAGCGCGCCGGTTGCCGTCGTGAACCAAGCCCTTGTGCGCCGATACTTTCCTCACGGCGATCCGCTCGGACATCAGGTCCAGTTTGGCAAGCATACGATTTACACCATCGTTGGCGTGACGGCGGATGTGCACCAATCGGATTTGAACCAGGCCACGGTCCCCGAGATCGATCTTTCTTATCTGCAAGTCACGCCTAAAGATGGTTTTTTGGCGAATCTGATCAGCATGTTTATGCAGTTGGCTGTGCGCACGGAGCAGAATCCCAAGACCATCATTCCCCAAGTGCGCAGCATCCTGCACAACATCAATCCCGATCTCGCGCTTAATCCTTTCATAACCATGGAGCAGCAGGTGGACAATTCTTTCGGTAACCAGACGCTCGCCGGCCGCTTGCTGATGCTCTTTGCCGCCATCGCGTTGTTGATTGCCGGAGCCGGTTTATACAGTTTGCTCGCCTATTCCGTCAGCCAGCGCCGTCACGAGATCGGCATCCGCATCGCACTCGGCGCGCAGCGCGGGCAGGTGCTGCGCATGGTCTTCACGCATGCGGTCGCGGTGACGGGAATCGGCATAGCGATCGGCCTGATTGGTTCCTGGTTCGCGGCCCGCACCCTCGAAAGCTTTCTTTATGGCGTCCCGCCGCACGATTGGCACACGATGCTCGCGGTCGCAGCGATCTTGCTCGCCATCTCCATGCTCGCGGCCTATTTACCCGCCCGCTCTGCCGCCTCGGTCGATCCCATGATCGCCTTGCGGGCGGAATAGATCCGCGGCAGAGCAATCCATTACAGTCGAGTTCTTTATTCTTATTCTTATTCTTCGAGAGCTTTTGATCCTTGACCGGAGTTGGCGGTCGGGAATCCGATACGACGCTTCGGCTCGGCCGGCGCCTCGATCAGGTGCTGGATTGCTTCAAAAATCGTCTGGATCTGTTCTCCATGCTCTTCCTGTTTCGAGCGCAGGTCTTCCAACTGCCGGGCCAAGTCCTCGTGCGAGGCGAGCAGCCGTCGCAACCGTACGAACGTCCGCATGATTGCAATGTTGACTTCAATGGCTCGCTGACTTCTCAAAACCGAAGAGAGCATGGCAATTCCTTGCTCCGTAAAAGCATACGGCAGGTATCGGCGCCCACCCGCTGCTCGTTTGAGGTCGCAATTTGCGACCTCAAAAGTTCGTTTTCCGGTGGCGTGAGCCGGAACAGGAAATCATCGGGGAAACGCGCCCGATTCCGGCGCACCGCTTCATTGAGCCGCTTTGTTTCCACCTGATACAGCAGGGCGAGATCCTCGTCGAGCAGGACCTTGTGGCCGCGAATCAGCCAGATGCGGCTTTCAATGAGAGGAGCTACCTCCGCGCTGGGCATCGATTAGGCACCAGTGTACATGCCATCTGTTTTTACGGGAGCCAGCTTATACAGCCTGCTGGCCTGCCTGCTGTACTATCGGGAGGAACGCGCCTATGCCTTGTCCGTATTTCGAGCCGCTGAAACCCGTTCCAAGCGCGGAGGTGCGGCTGCCGCTGCTCGGCGAGTTCGACGGCCGGTGCCATGCGGGCGCGGATGCAGCGGCAGTCCCCGAGGCGCTTCGGTTTCGCTGCAATCTGGGCTATTCGCGCGGCCTCTGCCATCGCTTTCCGGACGGCGAGCGGCGTTCCTGCCTGCGCTATCACGTAAACGGCCGCACGGCTTCGACGCTGCATGTGCTTTGTATCGAAGAGCAGAATTACGCACCTTCGCGTTGGTATCAAGTGCAATATCCGATCGCCGGAGACCGCTTGGAACCGGAGATCGAAGATGTGTGCGTGCGCGCCCAAGTATTGACGTTCTGCCGCACGTATTTGGAGCGCTTCGGTTAAAAAATGCGCGCCTGCTTTTGCAAGCTGCCGAAGTTTCCGATATTGGCGATCGAAAGCGAGAACAGATATTGATTCTCGTTGCGCAGCCCGAGATTGATCTGCCGAATCTGGAAGCTGAAGCCACAGCAGTTGGTGTTGTAGGAGGCTTGATAAAAGTCGAACAGCCGGCGGTTGCTTACCAGGTCGTAATCGTAGAGCGCGGTCACGTTCCAGCCCACCCGGTTCGAGCTTCCGTACCCGCCGCCGATGGTCATCTGATTGGAGCGCGGAACCAGCAGTGGATCGGTAGAGATGGCGCTTTCGCCGACCGAGGCGAAATAGTTGCGATGCCGGAAACCGGCGCGGAGCGTTTGATCGATGAATTTGTGACGCACCGGATCGTATTCGGTCTCCCAACTCGCGTTGAAGAAGCTGAAGGGGCTTAGCGTGAGATCCGAGATCACCGGCGAATAATTGCGCGGTCCGTCCAGAAAGGCGTAGGGGCTGATCTCCTCGGTCGCGAGCACGACCACCCTTTGCGGCTGTCCGTTGAGTGAAACGGCGC
>JBOGMI010000335.1:0-6728 GCA_050746645.1 Bryobacteraceae bacterium
ATCACCAGGGGAGCGGGCCATCCTCGTTCGAAAACGTGCCCGTCGGACCGTTCGCGTCGAGCAGCGCAAGGCGCACCGGCTCACGCGCGCCCTGCTCGAGTGTGCGCGTGCCTTCGAAGTTGTTGAGGCCCGTCGCGGTGAAGCCCGGGTCCGCAGCGTTAACCTTGATGCCCGTCGACTCGAGTTCGATGGCGAAGGCAAGCGTGATCGCGTTGAGGGCGGTCTTCGACGGGCTATAAGCGACGTTGGCAATTGCGTGCAGCGTGCTGGCCGGGTCCGCGTTCAACGTGAGCGAGCCGGCACCACTCGAAACGTTAACGATGCGTCCTGCCGGCGCATCACGAAGCAGCGGCAGCATTGCTTGCGTGACGGCGATAACTCCGAACACGTTCGTCTCGAACACCGCGCGCACCTCGTCGACAGACGCGACGCTCCCGCGGCCCGATTTCACCATTTCTGCCAGCGACCGGCCCGGCTTTCCGGCATGCGAGATGCCGGCATTATTCACAAGCACATCGAGGCGGCCGAACTCCTTCCGGATGCGTTCTGCCGCGGCGGCGATGGAGGCCTGATTCGTTACCTCGAGCTGGAAAGCGCGGGCATCTTCTCCGATGCTCTTCGCGGCCTCTTCGCCGCGCTCGAGGTTGCGCGAGCCGACGAGCACCGTGAAGCCGTGCGCCGCGAGATCCTTGGCGATTTGAAAACCGATTCCTTTGTTGGCCCCGGTGACCAGGGCGACGGGTTTGTTATGCATAGTAATCTCCCTTTTTTCTGGCTTGTTTTCAGACTTGGACATACTGCATGTTCTCGAGATCGGAGATCAGACCGGGCCCGGAGGGATTCCAGCCCAGCTCTTGCCGTGTCTGCGCGCTGGAGCCGCTAAGGTCCAGACCGGCAAAAGGGGCGAGCCAGCCGAAATGTCCCGCAGCTTGTTCCGGCGCAATGGAGACCACCGGCACGTTCAGACCACGGCCGATTGCCTCGGCGATGTCGCGCGCCATCACACCTTCTTCAGCTATCGCGTGATATCTGGCGCCGGCGTGACCCTTTTCCAATGCAGTTCTATAGAGATGGGCGGCGTCGACGACATGCACCGCCGCCCAGTAATTGCGCCCTTCGCCGATGTATGCCGAAACACCTTTTTCGCGGGCGATCTGGATGGCGGCGGTAACTAAGCCCTGTTTGGTTGTGTCGTGGACCTGCGGAAGGCGCACCACCATCGCCCGTACGCCCCGGTTTTCCAGGGATGCGGCCGCGTGCTCCGAAGCGCGCGGGTAGTGGTCGGAGACTGGAAACGGCGGATCTTTCTCTGTGGCGAGACCGTCCTGGGCGAGAAGGGCGAGGCCGGAGGTGACGATCAACGGACGATCCGATCCGGCGAGAGCAGAGCCGAGGACCTCGATGGCTCGCTTGTCGATCTCGCAGCTTTTCTTGAAGTTCGAAAAATCATGAACAAAGCCAAGGTGAATCACCGCATCCGCGGCGGCCGCTCCGCTGCGCAGGCTCTCGAGTTCTTCAAGCGAGCCGCGATGGACCTCGGCGCCGGTGGTGGCAAGAGCCGCCGCACCCGCATCCGACCGGGCGAGGCCGAGCACCTGGTGGCCCGCGCCGATGAGTTCCTTGACAACCGCGGAGCCGATGAAGCCTGTAGCCCCGGTAACAAAAACACGCATATTTTTCTTTTTCCTGCCTGTTGACGTTTGATAAAACGGAGATTGTCTCCGAATATCTAGATTAGCGGAGGGTGTCTCCGGTTACAGGTTTCTTGCCGGTCATGGGTGGAACGCGCTCAGCGCCGATTGCACTGCCGAGACTGCGTAGAAGTAAAGCCCGATGAGCCCTGCGACCGATCCCAACCCGACGGCGGATGCAAGCACCGCCACTCCGTTCCAGGATTTTCGCTGGGTATTCTTCGTAGAGCCGCTCTTAACTTCCACCAATGGCTTTGCGGCCTGTTGATCTGCCTTCAATTCGATTTCTGTTTCTATGCACTGCATTATCAAATCCTCCTCTCGCCACCGATCTTGACGAACCGTCTAGAATTCGGTAAAACGGAGAGTGTCTCCTAATAGCCGTTCGATAACCGGAGGCTACCTGTGGATGCAAGTTTTTTGGGATTTTCTATGAAGCGTTCACAATCAGTCGCGCGAAAACCGCGCGCCGATGCGCAGCGGAATCGCGAACTCATTCTGGAGGCGGCGAAGGATGCCTTCACCCGGTCGGGTGCGAATGCCAGCCTGGACGACATCGCCAAACAGGCGGGTGTCGGACCGGGAACTTTATATCGCCACTTTCCTACGCGCGAGGAACTGCTTGAGGCGGTCTATCGCACCGAGGTAGAAAAGCTGGCCGCGGCAGAGCGGAAGTTCGCTCAGGCCATGCCGCCAGTGGAAGCGCTGCGAGCCTGGCTATTGTTATTCGTGAATGCCATTGCGGCGAAGAAGATCATCGCGCCCGCACTGAATACGTTATTGTGCGATCCCAAGAAGGTGTTCGAGCCCTGCCATGCTCAGGTTCATGAAGCCATTCGTGCATTAGTGAAGCGCGCGATCAAAAGCGGCGACATCCGCAGAGACCTCGACCCGGTCGATTTACTGCGGGCTTTGATCGGCGTCGCCAACGTGGCGTCCACTCCTGACTGGCAGCAAAGCGCCAGGAGACTGGTAGACATCCTCGTCACCGGCGCGCGGACAGTCAAATAGACGATTTGCTCCGGATCCAAAAAGGAAGCGGACTAACTCCGAGCAATGATCCCTGAGGCTTTCCTGTCCGCTTCACGGACGAGTTGAGCCACCGGCGTCGTGGTCTGAATAAGCGCGGTTAGGAGTTCGTCAATCAGCGCGGCGATCTCCGGCCAGTAATTGAGGCGCGGCAATTCGCGGGCGCTGGCGTGGAGGCTCTCCAGAAGATAGTAGAACGGGATGGACGCGTTCACCTCAGCGTCCTTCCAGGTAGACTTGCGGCACCCTGTCGCTCCTTCAAGAGTGAGCAGTTTGTCCATTGGCGCCGATAGGCAGTGGCGCAGGAATCGGTAAGCGATGTCCCGGTGAGGGCTCCGCGCGGCGATCGAAAGAATCCAATAAGCGTTCAGCGAGACAGACGACGCGTTCCCCCCGCGCGGAACTAACGTCACGCCCACATTTCCCTTTACGCGTGAGCCGGCGAGGGTTTCGCACATTACGGCGAAGCCAAACCAGTTCACCATCACCGCAATCTCACCGGCGGCAAAGGCAAGACCCGACTGAACCGAATCCATTTCGCGGCAATCGGGGTGAGTTGCCGAGTTATCTTCAAGCATAGATCGGTAGAAGCGAAGGGCCTCTAGCGCCTCGGGAGTTTCAAAATGGATCCGGCCGGCGTGGTCGAACAACTCACCGCCCCGGGTCCAAAGTTGCAACAAAAAATCATAAACCGTGTTGTGCCCGTCCGGAAAAGCCGCAAAGGCGGTGCCATACAACCGCCGATCCGGGCGCTGAAAGAAGCGAGCTACCTGCTCGAACTCGCTCCAGGTGTGTGGAACCGTCAGTGGAACGCCGTACCTTTTCCTATAAGCCTGCTGCTCGGCCGGATCGTCAAACAAATCCTTCCGGTAGATCAGGCATTCCGGGCCATCGTGATACGGCACGCCAAGAACGGAGCCATCTACGTTTTGCAGCCGCAAGAGCGATTGGCTCCAATCTCGCGGATAGCCTTCGGGCGGATCGTTTTGAAGCAACGGCGCCAGATCTGCAACGCACTGGAATTCATGGACCGCGGCAATCCAATCCGTGCTCAGGAATGCAACGTCCCAGTGACCTTCCGCGAGTCCTTGCTGCACAAATAATGTTTCTTGGAGCGGATGAAGGTCGAAGGCCTCCGCTTCCAGCGTGAGACCGGTCTTTTCCGCATCTTCAAATGCTTGCCACTGTTTCCGGATAGCGGACTCGAATGGATCAAACTTGCGGATCGCAATCCGGAACGTCTGTTCGCGGCTCACGGTTTCTCAACCTGGGCTGCGAACTGCTCCGGGTTCCGATAAGCTGCCGTTTGCAAGTGTTCGCAATAGAGCGCCAGTTCCCCTTCATTTTTGAAAACCTCATAGGAAACACGCACCATCCCCATCGCGGGATATTTCGGCCGCTTATCCAGGTTAGTTCGGATCGTGTAAATTGTGTCTCCGATGAACACAGGCTTAATGAAGCGCAACTTGTCGTAACCATAGCTGAATGTATGAACGCAGTTATGGGCCATCAGGCCAAGGCCGAAACTAAACACGAGTGCGCCCGCGACGAGTCGGCGACCGAATACGCCCTCCTGCTTTGCAAAGATATCATCGGCGACATACGGATGCATATCCAGCACGAGCGCGTTGAAGAGCATGCTCTCGCCCTCCGAGATGGTGCGCCGGATAGAGCGTGCGCGTTCGCCAATTTCGAAATCTTCGTAGTACCAATCCTCGGCATTCCAGACGCGAATTTCTTTGTGCTTTGCCGGATCGGGGTTCGGGTTGGTCAAGTCAGGTCTCCGGATTGGGAAAAAATTCCCGCTCAATGGCTTCCGTGTCCTGACCCAGCCGGGGAGCTCCGAGCGGGCTCTTCAGGATCTCGCCGTCGATGCGGATCGGGCAGCGTGTTGTGCGGAGCCGGGCGTTCTCATGCCGCTGGACTGCTTGAATCATATCCAACGCCGTGAATCCCTGATGCTCCAAGAGACGCGACCATGTGTAGACGTCCGAACACCAGATGTCCGCAGACTCGAGAATCGAAAGCCAGTGCGCGGTAGTGTTGGTTTTCAAGTGATTGGCCAGGAACTCCTTGATCTCGTCACGTTTGTCAAAGAGTAGCTTCGGATCGGAATACGCGAGCAATGCCGGACAGCCTAACAACTCGCCAAGCCGCACTACCGAGCCCATCGCCAACGCAAGGTATCCGTCCGCCGTTGCATAGATTCCATAAGGCGCTCCCAGATACGCATGGGCATTGTTGATGGCGCTCCGCTGCGGCGGCTGTCCGCCATCGTTCAAATAGGTAGTGAGCACTTCAAACTGAAAATCGAGAATCGATTCGAGCAGGCTCACTTCCACTTTGCCGCCCTTCCCGGTGATGCTCCGGCGCACGAGGCAGGCCAGAACTCCCTGCGTCAGGTGCGCGCCCGCGAACATATCGGCAACAGCCAGACCAAACGGTACCGGCGGCTGATCCGCATCTCCATTCAACCAGACGATTCCGGAGAGGCACTGTATGAGCAGATCTTGACCGGGCTTATCGCGCCAAGGGCCAGCCGTTCCGTAACCCGTGATCTCACCATAGACAAGGCGTGGATTAATCTTCTGGACAGATTCATAGTCGAGCCCCAATTTTTCCATAACGCCTGGGCGAAAGTTCTGAATCATCACGTCAGCCAGCCGCAAGAGGCTTTTCACGCGCTCCCGATCCTGTGCGTTCTTCAAATCTGCGGTGAAGCTCTGCTTATTTCTGTTAATCGAGTGGAAGAGCGTGCTGTCGCCGTCCAGCGCCAAATTTGAGATGTACAGTTCGCGGCAGAGGTCGCCCTTGCCAGGCCGTTCGATTTTAATAACCCGTGCACCGAGATCGGCTAGCCGCAAGGTGGCCGAAGGTCCCGAGAGGAACTGGCTGAAGTCTAAAACGAGAAGCCCTTCCAGAGGTCTCATAAGTCAAAAGGCCGATGGCTGGCCTCGGCCAGCGATCGATTCAAATCACCCATCACGGCCCGCTCGCCGCCACCGCCTTTCAGGTAATCGTGCACGATGCGCGCGCCGCGGTCCTGGAAACATAGATAGCCGTCGAACCTGGGGCGCACGTATGCCGTGTCCAGCGTTGCCAGTGTGTTACGAAAAAAATCGTTTGCGCTGCGATTCACTTCCGGATCCAACCATGCGCCGCGGTGGCCCGGCTGTCCGCCTGAATGGAAGTACAGCCCTTTCTGGCATTCGGCGCTCGCAACATACTGTGCGTACAGGGCAGCCGTCTCTTTGTGCCGGCACGTTGCTGAGATGGCGAGACCGGCTCCGCCGAGTGTGGATCGGAGCGGGTTGCCGCCGTCCATCGAGACCAATCCCCCGGTTCCGACAATGTGGGCCGAATATCCACATCGCGAGTAATTCGAATACCCATAGGCGAATGGACAATATGCCACTGTATTGCTCGACGATAACAATTCCCATGTCGCGATCGGATTGCGCTCAAGACACCCGGGATCGCAGAGTTGCAGCAGTTCTCGAAGCAGCCTCAGCGCGCGCATCCCGATCTTGTCGTTAACGACCCGATCCGGTCTGCTGAAAGGCTCCTCCCCAGCGACATCGCAGAGCATATAAAAATTCATCACGGTGTCGATTGCAAGACCCGGAACCGCGACGAGCCCGCGCTTTGCCAGAACCAACAGGGCGGACCAAGTTCGAGGAACATCTACCCCGGCCTGGTCGAGCAAATCTTTCCGGAAACCGCTTACCGGAGCGGCGGCATCGATGGCCAGTGCCCATTGATGACCGTCAAAGGAGTAACTTGCGTGGGAGCGCCCGGTCGAGTGAGCCGACTGATCCGCCAGAAACTCGCCTGGCAGCCACTCATCGAGCGGCAAAAGCGCGTTGTGCTCAGCCCCGGAGCCCATAGACGGGTGGTCGATGACTAATAAATCGAACTCCCGGGCAAGCTCCTCGACCGGAGAATCGGCAAACTGCTGCAGCGAACGCGTTTCCCAACGAATCAACACCTCCGGATTCAGCTCGCAAA
>JBOGMI010000336.1:0-3313 GCA_050746645.1 Bryobacteraceae bacterium
AGCCGGTATCGCGCTCGGTGTGCGCAAGCGCGGCGACGATGGAATTCAGATTCGGCTGGCTGGTGGCGCCGCTCATTGCCGAGATCGCGGTATCGGCGACATCGACGCCGGCTTCGGAGGCTTTCAAGATGGTCGAGGCGTTGATGCCGCTGGTGTCGTGCGTATGGAGGTGGATGGGAATGCCGACTTCTTCACGCAGCGCTTGGATTAGCTTATAGGCCGCGTACGGACGCAACAGGCCGGCCATGTCCTTGACGCCCAGGATGTGCGCGCCCATGCGCTCCAGTTCCTTGGCCAGGCGGACGTAATAGGCAAGCGAGTATTTTTGGCGCGCCGGATCGAGAATGTCGCCCGTGTAGCAGAGTGCCGCTTCGCATAGTCGTCCGGTTTCGAGCGCGGCTTCCATTGCTACGCGCATGTTCGGCATCCAGTTGAGCGAATCGAAGATGCGGAAAATGTCGATGCCGTGCGCGGCGGCTTCCTTAATAAACGCCTGAACCGCGTTGTCCGGATAGGCGGTATAGCCGACGGCGTTGGACGCGCGCAGCAGCATCTGGAAACAGATGTTGGGAATTTTTTCGCGCAGCGCGGCGAGCCGCATCCACGGATCCTCGTGGAGGAAGCGCATAGAGACATCGAAAGTCGCGCCGCCCCACATTTCGAGGCTGAATAACCGCGACAGCTCTTTGGAGACAAACTCCGCCGTGCCCAGCAGATCGTAGGTGCGCATGCGCGTAGCAAGCAGCGATTGGTGCGCGTCGCGAAATGTCGTATCGGTCAGCAGCAGGCGCGATTGGGCGCGCGTCCACTCGGCGAATTTTTTCGGGCCGAGGCGGTCGAGGAGTTGCCGTGTGCCTTCGGGCGCAACGGTCGCGGACGTTTGCGGGATCGGCGCTTCGCGGATGACGGCGGGTTTGGGCTTGTTCGCGAGTTCCGGGTTGCCGTTGACGATCACGTCGGCAAGATAGGTCAGCAGCTTGGTGGCGCGGTCGCGGCGGGGCTTGAATTGGAAAAGCTGCGGCGTTTCGTCGAGGAAGGAGGTGGTCGCTTTGCCGGATTGGAATTCCGCGTTGTTGACGACGTTTTCGAGAAACGGGATATTCGTCTTGACGCCGCGAATGCGGAACTCGCGCAAGGCGCGGTCCATGCGCTCGCATGCCTGCTCGAAGGTTCTGCCCCAGGCCGTCATCTTGACTAGCAGCGAATCGTAAAACGGCGAAATGACCGCGCCGCCGTAGGCCGATGCGCCATCCAGGCGGATGCCGAATCCGGCCGGTGAGCGGTAGGTATGAATTTTGCCGTAATCGGGAACGAAATTATTGGCCGGGTCTTCGGTGGTGACGCGGCATTGCAGCGCGGCGCCATGCAGCGGGATATCGGCTTGCCGCGGCAGGCCCATCTCTTCGCCGTGCAGGTCCAGCCCTTTCGCCACCTGGATTTGGGTGCGCACGATGTCGATGCCGGTCACCATTTCGGTCACGGTGTGCTCTACCTGGACGCGCGGATTCACTTCAATGAAGAACCACTCGTTGGTGTCGGCATCGACTAAAAATTCGACGGTGCCGGCATTGTAATAATGAACGGCTTTGGCGAGCGTGACCGCGGCTTCGGCCAGTTCGCGGCGAACTTTTTCCGGCAGAGCGAAGGCGGGCGCGACCTCGACGACTTTTTGATGGCGGCGCTGGACGGAGCAGTCGCGCTCGTAAAGATGGAGAATGTTGCCGTGGCGGTCGCCGACGATCTGCACTTCGACGTGCTTGGCGTGGCGGATGTAGCGTTCGAGAAACACGGCGCCATTGCCGAAAGCGGCTGCCGCCTCGCGGCCTGCTTCTTCGACTTTTGCGCGCAGTTCCGAAGCCGAAGCGGCAATGCGCATGCCGCGGCCGCCGCCTCCAAAGGCAGCCTTGACCATGAGCGGAAAACCGATGCGGTTCGCGATGGCTTTGATATCGTCGCGCACCGGATCCAGCGGATTTTCGGTGCCGGGCACGATGCGGATGCCGGCTTTTTCTGCGACCCGCCGCGCGGCCGTTTTATCGCCGAGCGCGTCGAGGATTTCGGCGCTGGGCCCGACGAAAATGATGCCGGCACGCTCGCAGGCGCGCGGGAGATCGGGATTTTCGGACAGGAAACCGTAGCCGGGGTGAATCGCGTCGACCCGCGTGTGAACGGCGAGTTCGATGATTGGCTCCAGATCCAGATAGGCCTGGACCGGGCCTTTGCCTTTGCCCACCAGGTACGCCTCGTCGGCTTTGAAGCGATGCAGGCTGAGGCGGTCTTCTTCCGAATACACCGCCACCGTGCGCAGCCGCAGTTCGTTCGCGGCGCGCAATATCCGGATCGCAATTTCGCCGCGATTTAAGGCAAGGAGTTTTTTCATTGCACTAAGGGCGGGAAGATCAAGGTTAGCATGGGGCGGGAAGCCGTCAGCTTGCGGCGAACCTATGACCATATACGTTGACGAATATCGGAAGAAAAGCGTACGGCTGGCCGAATTCTAGCGATCGGCATTCAGCTTTAGATCAATCGCACTTGTTCACGTTTCATCGGAAGCGGCGTAAATGGCCCTTCGTAGTTCGTCACTCGCTCACGCTCCCGGCTCGGTTTCGACATCTCGAAATTTCGAGAGATGCGCCAAGTGAACAGTATTGGAGCTAAGGCATTGAACGGCATTGAACCAGGCTACGGCCGTCAAGAGTTTACGTCTGAGAAATAGCCCTCGCGTACCTGAACCGTGCAGCCCTTTCGCTTCACCGTCACCTTAATCTTGCGAAAGCCGGGCCCAGGCGAAACGGGCCTGAAGCTCAGCAGATATTCATTTCGCAACTCGTCTGCAATCTCGGTGTAAATGTCTCCGAGTGTCTTTTTCTTCGAAAACTCGAAATAGCCACCGCCGGTCTCCTTTGCCATCCGTTGGAGAATCTTCTTGCCGTCCGGCTGTTCTGCCCTTCGCGGATATCCACCGCCATGTCTGCCCATTCGTCCGCCGCCCCAAGGTCCTTGACCCCACCGGCCGCCTCCCCAACCTCCCGGCCGTTCCATGCCGCCGGGAGAGCCACCTCGCGGTCTTACTTCCGGATGGATATGAATGGAATAGATCAGCGTGTCGGCCCGTTGTGCGCTATCGAGCGCTTCGGTGAGTGAGACCTTACTTCCGCGGTCCACGCCATCGCCGAGCACAATAACTGCTTTTCGCCCGCTTCGTTTCTTCATGAGGTCGTTCGAGGCGAGATAAATCGCGTCGTACAGCCTCGCTCCACCGCGAAAGCGCCGTTGACCGCCGGGTTGTCCCTGGCGTCCCCCACCCCAGCCG
>JBOGMI010000337.1:0-3663 GCA_050746645.1 Bryobacteraceae bacterium
GAGCTATCACTAAATTTTGGTGACGGCTTGGCCGATCAGGCGGCGGCGGTTGCGGGCAGCCGGTCGGTCGGCTTGGGGATGACCTCGACCCCATTGTTGAATGTCACACCGAGAACGAGTTTTGGCAACTGGTTGTGGCCATCGAGACGACGCCAGCTTTTCTGCGCAGCCTCGAGCAGTTTGAAGACCATCGCGAGCGCGGTCCTGTTGGACAGGCATCCTCTCGATCGGATCGTGCGGTGGCGCACGGTAGCGAAGGTGCTTTCAATGGGATTGGTCGTCCGCAGGTGTTTCCAGTGCTCGGCCGGGAAGTCGTAGAACGCCAGTAGCGTGTCCCGATCCTTGCTCAGGCAGTCGGCCGCCTTCTCGTATTTGGGCGTGTAGCTCTCGATGAAGGCGTCGAACGCCAGTTCGGCGGCGGCCTTGGTTTCGGCCATCCAGATTTCCTGCAACGCGCGCTTGGCCTTCGGCTGTTGGCTCTTCGGCAACTTGGCGAGCACGTTCGCGGTCTTGTGCACCCAGCAGCGCTGCTCGCGCGTTGTCGGCCAGACCTCACCGGCGGCCTTCCAGAACCCGAGCGCACCATCGGCGATGGTGAGCCGCGGCGGCACGTCGAGCCCGCGCCGCTTCAGGTCGAGCAGCAGATCGCGCCAGTCCTGCGCGCTCTCGCGGGCGCCATCGGTGAAGCCGACCAGTTCCTTGCGGCCTTCTGGCGTTGCGCCGATCAGCACGAAGATGCACTGCTTTTCGTCTTCGAGCCGTGCCTGGAGGTGGATGCCATCGGCCCAGATGTAGACGTAGCGCTTCGCCGACAGCTCGCGCCTCTGCCACGCGGTGTGCTCGTCAAGCCAGCCGTCCTTCAGGCGGCCAATGGCGGATGCCGACAACCCGGCAGCGTCCTTGCCGAGCAGCGCCGCCAGCGCCTCGGAGAAGTCGCCGGTCGATATCCCCTTCAGATAAAGGATCGGCAGCAGCATCTCGATCGACTTCGACCGGCGCATGTAGGGCGGCAGGATCGACGGAGAGAACCGGATGCGGTCGGGATTGGCGGCGTTCGCCTCGCGATCGCGCACACGCGGCTGGCGGACGGCGACCGGACCGATACCGGTCATCACCTCGCGTTCCGGCAAGTGACCGTGGCGGACGACGCGCTGGTGGCCCTCTGCGGTCTTCAAATCGGCATGCTTGTCGAGAAAGTCCGCGACCTCGGCCTCGACCGCCTGCGCCAACAGAGCACGCGCCCCATTGCGCAAGATTTCGGTGAATTGATCGTCGATGTCTCCAGGCTGAACCAGCTTGATGATGTTATCTTTGGACACGGCATATCGCTCCTTTGGTGGAGAAGTGGAGGCCTCAAGCACCCCCACGATATGCCGCCTTCTCGATTCCCGCCGTCACCAACTTTCGGCGATAGCTCCTTCGGAATATGCCGAAAGCTGTGTTGCAGAGCTCTGAGTTGGTGGTTTATCAGACTTATCAAGACCGCCTTCACGCGGCCCCCAAACGCACGAGTCCAATCCCATGAACGCCCCGACCGCCTTCCCCGACAAGTCAAAGCCCGTTCCGCCCTATAAGCACACCCCGCTGTTCCCGCTTTCGGCCGACACCACGCCCTACAGGAAGATCACAAGTGAAGGCGTGCGAGTCGAGACGGTGCTGGGCCGACAGATGCTGGTGGTTTCCCGCGAGGCGCTGCGCATGCTGTCGGAGGCCGCTTTCGGCGAGATCAACCACTATCTGCGTCCCTCGCATCTGAAGCAGTTGCGCGCGATCCTTGACGACAAGGAGGCCAGTCCCAACGACAAGTTCGTCGCGCTGGATTTTCTGAAGAATGCCAACATCGCTGCCGGCGGCATCCTGCCGATGTGCCAGGACACCGGAACCGCGATCATCATGGGGAAGAAGGGCTGCAACGTCCTGACCGAGGGGGACGATGAAGCGGCGCTGTCCGAGGGCGCGCGCGACGCGTATCTGCGGCGCAATTTGCGCTACTCGCAGGTGTCGCCGCTATCGATGTATGAGGAGAAGAACACCGCCAACAACATGCCGGCGCAGTGCGAGATCTACGCCGAGGGCCAAGAAGAATCTGGAGCCGCCTATAAGTTCATGTTCATGGCCAAGGGCGGCGGGTCCGCGAACAAGAGCTTTCTGTTCCAGGCGACGCCGTCGCTCCTGACGCCGAATCGCCTGCTCGCGTTCCTGAAAGAGAAGATCCTGACGTTGGGGACCGCGGCATGCCCGCCCTATCACCTCGCCATCGCCATCGGCGGTACCTCCGCGGAGCTCTGCCTCAAGACGGTGAAGCTCGCGTCGGCGCGTTACCTCGACGCGTTGCCGACGCACGGCTCGGCCGATGGTAACGCCTTCCGCGATCTCGAGATGGAGCAGCAGATCCACAAGATGACGCAAAGCCTGGGCGTGGGGGCGCAGTTCGGCGGCAAGTATTTCTGCCACGACGTGCGGGTGATCCGGCTGCCGCGTCATGGCGCCTCGCTTCCGATCGGGCTCGGGGTGTCTTGCTCGGCGGACCGCCAGGTGCTCGGCAAGATCACCCGGGACGGCGTTTATCTCGAAGAGCTCGAGCACAACCCCGCGCAATATCTGCCCGCGGTGGAGGAATCGCTGGGTAGCGAGGTCGCGGCCATCGATCTGAACCGGCCGATGAAGGACATCCTCGCAACGTTGTCGAAACATCCGATCAAGACGCGATTGTCGCTGACGGGCACCATGATTGTCGCGCGCGATGCGGCGCATGCCAAGTTGCGCGAGCGGCTCGATCGCGGCGAGCCGCTGCCGGATTATTTCAAGAACCATCCGGTCTATTACGCGGGTCCGGCGAAGACGCCCGACGGCTATGCGTCGGGCGCGTTTGGACCGACGACGGCGGGGCGGATGGATTCCTTTGTCGACCAGTTCCAGGCCGCTGGCGGCTCGATGGTCATGGTCGCCAAGGGAAACCGCGCGCCCACCGTGCGCGATGCCTGCAAGAAGCACGGCGGCTTCTATCTCGGCTCGATCGGCGGCGCCGCGGCCAACCTCGCCGAACGCTGCATCAAGAAGGTAGAGGTCATGGAATATCCCGAGCTCGGCATGGAGGCGATCTGGCGCATCGAGGTCGTGGATTTCCCGGCCTTCGTCATCATCGATGACAAGGGCAACGACTTCTTCAAGGACTTGAATTTGGGGTAACTCTTCACCTCTCCCCGCTTGCGGGGAGAGGGAGGGCAGGTGTCGAGCTTGCTCAAGCCTTTATTCCCGTAAACGGAAAGCTGCCCATCGGGCCGATGCCCATTTCTCCGCTCATGCTGCTGCCCGATACCTTCCCCGTGAAGGCCAGCGTCAGCGGCATCGGATTGGTGATGGACACCTTCCAGGCGACGTCGTCGCCATTCACGGTGCCGTCGAAAATTTCTGTCGAATTGCCGTCGGCGCCTTGGGTGCCCGTCAGTGTACCGCCGGCACTCTGCAAGCTCAGCGTCGCAGTTCGCTCGCCCATCGGGGTCGTCATGGTGAGAGTCCAGTTTCCGTCCACGGCCATTTCAATCTCCTCGCATGATTGATTGCCAGAGCCGGAAATAACCCGGGGATCGTGGCGATTCGATCTGCGGTATAGCTCATCTTGCCGCGCAAGCCGAGTGCTCCGCTTCCGGGCCTCAGGTGCCG
>JBOGMI010000338.1:0-1383 GCA_050746645.1 Bryobacteraceae bacterium
AACTGGGCAGGCCGAGCTGCCCGTTTATATCGGAACCTCCAAGCGTCGGTTGGAAATAGAACGGGACAGAATGGCTGGCGGGCAAGAACGATTCCGAAAGACGTGCTTCTAAATTAATGCTTCCCGAGAGATTCCGCACAGACGCGGCTTTGTGCGGCGCTTCCTTGCTTCCGTCCGGCCCGTATTGTGCCGTTGAAGAGACCACTGCGGTTCGCCCATAGAGCCAAATCGTATGCGAGAAATCCAAGTTGAGCCGGCGGAAGGAATACATCGTGTCAGAGGGAGCGGCGAACTCCTGAAACACCGCCGAATAATCCAGATCGAAATGAGAGCGGAAGTCGCGGCTGAATCGCAAGCCCTCGCCCGCTTGCAGGAAACCGGGTTGGCTGGAGAGTCCGGGCAGGCAGCCGCACATTCCATATGTTTGCTGCGCCGCCGGAACGGCAGGATTCCCGCTGCCCGCGAAGATATCGACGAAGCGTCCGTTCAGTTCGCCATACAGTGCAAACCCGGACGATCTCAATGGAAAAATGGCATTGCCGCCCGCGACGGTCTCGCGCATGCCAAACAGCGTCTGGCTGTCGCGCGGCGTTTCGTTGCCGAGGCCATAAAGATCGAGCCGGTTGAGCGAGATCGCCTGCACATATAGGTTGAACTCGGGCGCCGGCGCGGGTGGGCTGGCTTTTAAGGGCTGCGTGGGCCTCTGTTTCAGAATGATCACCGTGACGGGCTTGGTGGGTGTCTTCGCAAGTTTGAGATAAACGCCTGCGCGCCAGGATTCGTTTGGGGAGGCCACCGCGTCGGCATTCAGATTCAGGCGCCAGGCGGGCAGATTCTCGTCGAATACAAATGCAGGCCCGAAGCCGACGCCGTTTTCGGGCGCGATGGTTCCCGCCGTAATATGCAGAGGCGTCCCGGTCGCGAGCAGTTGCCCGCATCCGGGAAGAGAGCGGAAGCTGGTGCAGCCTTGCTTAAACTGCGCCGCTTCCTGGCTGAATTCCGTTCCCAGCAGGCCTTGAGCGCAAGCAGCGGCCGGCCAGCAGCAGATGAATAAAATAATCGGAAGTGCGCGCCTCATGGCCTTGCCACCACCACCTGAGGATGCAACATGGACATCATCGTCTGGATGTAGGCGCTCGCCTGACCCTCCGTTGTAATTTGCGAAACATCGATATGGGTCTGCCGGTCGGGAGGCAGCGTCCGCTCTACTTTCTGCAACCCCATTACCTGATCGAGGAGTAACCCCGAGATCGGCCGGCCGGGCTGGTGGGCATAATCCGGGGCGCCGTTCACTTTCGCCGCCTTCTTGCCGGGCTTGGGCGGATTCGCCACCGCTCCAAGAGCGCGATTCCCAACCTGAAAAGCGATGTAATCCTGCCGGGG
>JBOGMI010000339.1:0-3352 GCA_050746645.1 Bryobacteraceae bacterium
TTGCAGTGCGCGTACAAAGCCGCGCAGGTGAGCGACACCACGGTCCTGTTACAGGGTGAGACCGGGACCGGCAAGCAGGTACTCGCGCGAGCCATTCACAGCCTCGACCAAAAGCGCTGCCGCTTCGCGTTCGTGACCGTACATTGCAGCACGGTGACGGAAAGCCTGGCCGAGAGCGAGCTGTTCGGGCATCGCAAGGGGTCGTTCTCGGGCGCGGATGCGGCGCGCGGCGGCCTCTTTCAGGCCGCCGACAAGGGGACCATTTTCCTCGACGACATCAACGACCTGCCGCTGCGCCTGCAGCCGAAACTGCTGGACGCACTGCAACGGGGCATCATCCGCCCGCTGGGTTCGGACCGCGAGACCGCCGTGGATGTGCGCGTGATCGCCGCCGCCAATCGACCGCTGGAACCGATGGTGGAGGCGGGCACATTCCGCTCCGATCTCTTCCATCGCCTCAATGTGATCCAGTTGCCGTTGCCGCCGCTGCGCGAGCGCCGGGAAGATTTCTCCGCCCTGATCCTGGAGTTTGCGGCGAGGTATGCCCACCTGCATCACGGAATCACCTCGCTCGACCCTGAGCTTGTTGAGCATCTGTACGATTATCCGTTTGAGGGCAACGTGCGCGAGTTGGAGAACGCGGTGCAGCGAATGCTCTTCAACAAAGCCGAGGGCGATTCCTTGTCGCACGCGGACTGGTTGCACCAGCTAGTGCCGTCGGCTCCCGAGCCCAACCGTGAGGACGTCGTGACGCAAGCTACCAACCTGCTTTGGACTGCGATGTCGAGGCAGGAGCTGCCGTTTCCCGAGCTGATGCGGCGCATCGAAAGCGAGCTGCTGCAAAAGGCATTGGAAGTGGAGGGAAAGACGCGGCGCGAAATCGCAGGCATGCTGCAGACCAGCGAGCGAACGCTGTATCACAAGATCAGCTCACATCGCGCCGCGGCCGGGCGAGCGCCGCAGGTCCGCGGGGCCGCAGGATAGAGGGAGCTGCAAGATTTGGCAGTCCGCCGATCCTCACGGCAGTCCCGCTGAGCGGGAACCCATGAGGAATAATTCAGGTTTTTGAACTTGCCTCCGTCTCTGAAAGAAATGGCAGTGATGCCGGATCTGGGGACGCTGTAGTCACAACGCGCTCCATTAAGCGGTTGATTCTGCTTTCAAACCCTCATAGATCTGTTCCGACTGCATGATGGAACGTGACTTGCTCCACCGTCCATTTGCATTGCGTAATTCAGGCTGACTGTACTGGTAGCCGCACATAAACAGGGCTGTTTGCGAGGGATACCAAGTTGCTGGCACGCACTTCCATCAGCAAAGAATCGGCAAAAACTACGACAAAGAGCGCGCCCACGCCCAAGTCACCGCAGAACTACTTCGCGCCCGAAGCGGAACCGGAAGAAGCCTTTACGCCCACCAAGTTTTCATGGAACTTCGGGGATATCCCGCTATCTGCGCCCAGCGACAACGCTCCGCCCGCTGAAAATCCTACTCGGGCATCGCTCACCGGGCATATGAGTTCACTGCCGTGGCGCTTGCAGGCGAAGCTGGAGGTCGGTTCAGGAGATGACCCACTGGAGCGCGAAGCCGATCGCGTTGCCGAGCAGGTGATGCGTATGCCGGACCGCTGGCCGCTCCAAAATGCGATGGCGCAACGCGTGCCTGTGGCGATACATCGCGAACGCGGTCCTACTTTGTCGGGCACATCGGCAGAAGTTCAGCGCAAGTGCGCCTGCGGTGGAAGCGGAAGCTGCGATGAGTGCAAATCCGAGCAACCTGATGACGAGCACCCGAAGGTGCAGCGCAAGCCCGCCGCCCTACAGATTTCAAGCTTCGGCCCAGCCTCGGAGACTTCCGGGATGCTGGCCCCTCCTATCGTTCACGAAGTTCTGCGCTCCCCCGGCCAGCCGCTAGATCCGGCCACGCTGTCTTTCTTTGAGCCGCGGTTTGGGCACGATTTCAGCAAAGTGCGATTGCACGCCGGCCCTAAGGCGGATGAATCGGCACGCGATTTGGATGCTCTCGCGTACACCGTTGGATCGAATGTTGTGCTCGCCGGACGAAGTGCGACGTTGCCGATTTCGCAGCGGCATCAACTGCTTGCACATGAACTTGCTCATGTGATACAGCAAACCAGCATTCGGGAGCGGATTCAGCGGCAGCCGAAGGCAAGCAACGCAAAAGAGACAGAACAAACCAGCATCGTAAAAATAGTTGCGCACGAGGACTCAGATGAAGCTGGGGTCGCCACACTCTCCACAGGTGAGACCACGCAGGTTACCATCCTACAGAATTGTTATCCCCCGGGCGACTATACGCTCAAACGTATCGCAGAATCTCCTCACTATAAGATACAGACCGTTCGCAAACAGCTCGCGCCCGCAAAGAAACCATCTTGTACGGGTTTCATGTGGCTGAAACCGAAGGTTTACGTATGGGCCGATCTGGTAAGGGTGATCATCATTCCCGAGTTTATGAGCAGGTTTTTCACCGCCGAGCGTGGAGAAAGGGCCACAGCGAAGGACAGCGAGGTGCTCCAGGCGGAAGAGATCCTAACGAGCTTCGGAGTGACCGAGGACGAGCTGTTTCTGGAGAAGGAGCGGAGCAAAGACGCAGAAGAAATTGGCCGTGCCTACAAACGGCGCGATCCGGTTGATTGGGCCCTCTCGTTTGTGGCCAAGCGGCGAGAGCAGCAGGAAGCTGCACTGACACGGCGGGAAACCCTGAATTCCGCGAAGGAAAGACTTGCCAGCATACATCCCGACGACGTGCTGTTGGCGACCACGTACTTCACCGATCCGAGCCTGAACGGGGAAGCTTGGTATGTCTACAGCCAGCGACGTGGGGGGGATGAACACCTGCCGGGGACGGATTTTGAAAATCGAAAAGATTTGTTGGCCACGCTGGATCAGTTTGCGGCTGCATTCGACAAAGAAATGCGTGCTTTGACCGAGGCGACGCTCACTTCGACCGAAGTAGCGATTCTCAAGGTAATGGAAGCTTACGTCGGCAGGTGGAGCCGTGGCGTGGGTCCCGGATACCTGGAAAGAGAGCTTAACAAAGCACGGGAAAACCCGGAGATTGATGCGCTAAGGAAGGCGATCCGTGAGGAGGAAAAGAACCCTCGTATCGATGGAACCAGCCTGAACAGCTACTACAAAACCGCGAAGGAACACGAAACACGACTGGACGCGTTGAACAAACGCCTGGCCACCACGTTAGGAGAGAAGTCCAACTTGAAGGTCACAGGCCTGAAAGGTTTTGACGCTTACCAACTGCTCGCCGCAAATCCATCGCACGCGCAGTTCCTGCTGGGACAGGTTCTGGCGGATGGCAGAAGAACCGTCAGCAA
>JBOGMI010000340.1:0-3080 GCA_050746645.1 Bryobacteraceae bacterium
GTGTTGACCGTTGTGGCGGCGGTGGTGATCGCCTTCCTGATCTTCCAGGTCGGCAAGACGATGACAACGCGCCACTTCGATGCGAACATGCTGTCGCAGAACCTGAGTGCGCAGGTCAACAAGCAAGTGCCCGGCGCTGACGCTCAGGTGAGATGCCCGTCGGCTCCGATCAGGTCCGGTTACATCTTCGTATGCAGCGTCAGCGGTTACGTCAGCGGCCCGATCGGGACGTCGGGGTCGCTGAAGGTGACGGTGCTGAACAGCAACGGCGACCTTCAGTGGCGTGTGATGCGGGCCTAGTGAAATGCAGACCACGGCAGTAGTTCGAGAGAATAGCCATTGCGACTTCCTTTACTGCTTCGGCCGGGTCCGTGGAGGGGGCCCAGACCTCCGGTAGTGGACCAAGGTCGGGAGATCAAGCCGGGACGCCCTCGATCCGATAGGTGAGGGGGCGGCGATCCCCGGGGATGCGAGCCGGGATTGCGTTGAGCTCGTCGATGAGCAAGCCGAGCGCCCTGGCCAACCTGGGGGAGTCGGGACGACGCAGGGATACCGTGATCCGAGCAGCCCCGAAACCGATCCGGCCGGGGAGGTGCAGCAGGTTGCGGGTGATCGCCCGGTACTCGTCGGGATCGTCCAGGTAGGCGTCCAGGTGCCGGGCCAGGTCGAGCTCTGCGTTGTAGGAGAGCAGTCGGCACACCATCTGGAGGGAGCGAACAGCGAGGCGAGGTCTGGCCCGTTCGGCGTCGGGAGCGAGCTCGGTGGCGCCGACCTTGGCCGGGATGCCCCGAAGGGCGTCTTCGGCATCATCCAGGTCGGCCCGGGCGGACTCGATGTCACGCTGCAGGCCGGGAGAGGCGGCGTTGGCCTCCCGGGGTGCGATGGCGGGGTCGGTGAAGTTCTGGGCCAGGGCCCGCTCGGCGCCGGCCAGGGCGGCCTCGGCTTTGGCCAGGGTGGCCCTGGCCTCCTGGCGGGCTGGGTTGGGGACCTTGCGGGGATCAGGGCCGACGTCCATCTGGTAGTCGCACAGCCAGTGGATGCCGTGGTGGTCCTCCAGGTACTTGAACGCGTTCTCGATGCTCCATCGCCGCCGGAGCGCCCGCACCAGGGCCGCCGCCGGGGTCATGAGGTCGGAGGTGATGATCTGGAAGACCACCTTCTCCCCCTCGTGCACGCTCAGCTGGCGGGCCTGCCCGTATCCCTCGAGGGTCACCACCTCGTCGGCCACCTTGGTGGTGACCCGGCGTCCCTCCAGCATCGTCCAGGACCACCGGGGCCCCACCGTCGGGGCAACGAGCGGGGCTCTTCTGTAGGTGACCCAGTCCATGTCGGCGTCACGGAGGGCGCCGAACACCTTGGGGTAGGACCCGCCCCGGTCGAAGCCGACCATGATCCTTCTGTTCCCGCAGACCTCCCGGAGCTGACCGAGCACCCCGGGCAGGGCGACCGAGAGTCCCTTGGGCTCGTTGGAGTCGAAGCAGATGGCCCGCCATGAGCTATCGGTGACAAAGACGTCGTCTCGTCCCGGCTCGGCCCGATGTCGGCGGATGTTGTAGCCCTTCCCCACCGGGGCGGCCCCGGTGTAGGCGACGAAGTGCTCATCGCAGAAGAAAAGCCTGGGCGGGGAATCATCGGCTCGCAGCATCGCCTTGGCGAAGGCCCGCTGGATCCCGAGGGGATCGCTGGCCTCGGCCAGGGCCGAGAGCCGGGGCCGCAGCGTGCGCAGGTGAGGAAAGGAGGCCAGGCCCACCAGGGCTCCGGCATCTCCATGCAGGAGGTGCTTGGTCCCTTCCATGGAGGAGGCTCCGAGGGCGAGGGCGAAGGTGGCCGCCAGCACCACCCCGGTGGCGTCGTAGCGCCGGGCCGTCCCAGAGGGAAGGACAGAGAGGATGTCCTCGGTCCCGACCCGGTCCAAGAACGGGTGCAGGAGCATCGCTCCGGCATAGGCGCTGTCCACCTCGCCCGCCCCGACCCGAGGAAGAAGGCCGACCTCTCCCTCGGCGACCTCATCGACGGCGACCTCTCCTTCGGCCGCCGCTTCCTCGGCCGGTGCCTCCTCCGCGGGTACTTCCTCCTCGACCGGTGGATCATCTTGCTCGTCACCACCAGATCCCCGTCCCCCGGACGGCCGCGGGCTCTCTGCCTCGAAGGGCAGGGGCTCGGGCTCGAGGTGTTGGGGCCGGCGCCCCAGCAGCCGGGAAACCGTGGAGGCCGACACTCCCAACTCGGTGGCGATCTCGACCCCGCTACGGCCATCATCAGCCAGTCGGAACGCCTTGGCCTCCTCGGCTCCCGACAGCTTGCGGGGGGCGCCCAGGGCGGAAACCAGGGCCACCGAGCCGTCCCTTGCCACCTTGGCGCGCAATCGGGAGACGTGCTCGGGTCGAAACCCAAAGACCTCGGCCACCAGCTTGCCGGGTACGCCGGCCTGAGTGAGGGCCACCATGGCGAGGTTGCGAAGGCCCCGATCGGCCGGGTCGAACTGGAACAACACCTTCGGCCCGTATCTCACCACCACGTCGCCACCCTCCATCCGACCCTGCCACAGCTCGTAGGGAGCCGGCATGCCCGAAAACTGGGCTGACCTCTCGCTGTTCCCATCCCCGACCGCCATGCCCCTCACCCTACCACACATTGCGGTCTTTATGCAATTCCCCTGTGCCAGAAACTTCCTGTTCAGGGCACCACTTTCTGCCTGTTACCGGAGGTCTGGGGCTCGTTGCGCGAGGACCCGAGGGTTGGTGGCCGGCTCTCTGTCGATCCAGAGATGAAGGAGCCGGTCGAAGGCGCCAAGGAGGAAGTGTCCGCTGCCGCAGGTTGGGTCGATGACCGTCGTGTCGGGGAGACCGAACGTTGCGATTGCGGGGTCGAGTGTGCGGTCGAGGATGAACTCCTCGACGAATACCGGCGTCTGGAGAAGGGCGTAGGTCTTCTTCGCGTGGTCCGATAGGTCCTGGTAGAGGTCGCCGAGAAAGCGCGTATTCCATTCCGGATCGGTGAAATCGTCCACCAGCGCGCCGGTGGCGGGATCGACGCGCCGCCACAGGTCGAGCATCGCGCGCGCCGCGTCGGCCGAAATC
>JBOGMI010000341.1:0-2309 GCA_050746645.1 Bryobacteraceae bacterium
AAAATATCGTCGCGCTCTGCGATGTAGACGAAAAACGAGCTGCCCGGACTTTTGCCAAGTACTCGAAGGCGCCCAAGTACAAAGATTTCCGCGTCATGCTCGACAAGGAAAACAAGAACATCGACGCGTGCATCGTCGCCATTCCTGACTTCATGCACGCGACCGTGGCGATGCACGCGATGGAGCGCGGCAAGCACGTCTATGTGGAAAAGCCGCTGGCGCATACCGTCTGGGAGTGCCGCAAATTGCAGCAGGCCGCCAATAAATACAAAGTGGCCACGCAGATGGGTAATCAAGGCTACTCGACCGAAGGGACGCGCCAGTGCGCGGAAATGATCTGGTCCGGCGTCATCGGCAACGTGACCGAAGTGCATGCGTGGACTAACCGGCCGGTTTGGCCGCAGGGCTTAACCAATCTTCCGCCCACCGGGCCCGTGCCTTCCTATCTGGACTGGAATTTGTGGCTGGGAATCCAAAGCGAGCGCCAGTACCGGCCCGCTTATCTGCCATTCTCCTGGCGTGGTTTTTTCGATTTCGGCGACGGTGCTCTGGGCGATATGGCCTGCCATGCTCTCGGAGCACCCAATATGGCCTTGCGGTTGACGGCGCCGACTCACGTCGAGCTTGTCAAACTCGAGGGAGCAAGTAAGTACTACTATCCAAATAAGGCCGTAATCCGCTTCGACTTTCCTGCCCGCGGCAACTTCCCCCCGGTAAAGGTTTACTGGCACGACGCCATGAAGCACGCGCCCAGTATTCCCGGGGTTCCCAAGGATGCGATTTTGGGCGATCTGCCTCCCTCGCGCCAGCCGCGGCATTCGGTCATGTCCAACGTCGAGCCGCGTGAGCGGCAGATCATCGGCGGAGTGTTTGATGCGCAGGCCTACTTCCATCCGCATGCGGTGCCGCATGCTTCTGGCGACGCCAGCAGTAGCAGCAACGGCGCGTTGTTTGTGGGCGACAAAGGCTTCATCACTACCGGACATACCGGACAGTGGACACGCTTGATTCCTGTCGACCGGATGAAAGAGTATCAGTTCCCTCCGGAGGTGATTCCGCGTTCTCCGGGCCATTACGCCGATTGGATTCGCTCGGCTAAAGGCGGTGCCCCGGCCTGTTCGAATTTCAATGTGTCCGCACCCTTGTCCGAGTTGGTCATCCTCGGCACCGTCGCCATCCGTTGCCAAGGTGGCTTGGACTGGGATAGCGAAGACATGCGCATTACCAACAACGAGGAAGCGAATAATCTGCTCTCACCCACCTTCCGTGAGGGCTGGACTCTAAGTTAGGCTGCTCATGAAGCGCCGGGACATCTTCAAGGGAATGCTGGCTGCGCCGCTGCTGGCAAGCGAGGCGGCGGCCGAGCCATCCGATTCCGAGCCGCAAATCGAACTGCCGAGCGTAAACATGATGCAGCGGCCCAGGGGAGCCGAAGGCCGCTCCATGCCGAATATCCTTTGGATCGTGGCCGATCAATGCCGGTTCGACACGATCCAAGGCTTGAACAATCCCTACATCCACACGCCAAACTTAAAGCGGTTGATGAGCGAGGGAGCCGCCTTCACCCATTACACGGTCCAATGCCCGATCTGCTCTCCCTCGCGCGCCGCCTTCCTTACCGGAAGATATCCCCATACCACCGGCCTTCGCGCCAACGGCCAGCGAATCCGGCCAAGCGAGCTGTTAGTCACCAAAATTCTCGCCGACCACGGCTACGAGTGCGATCTGGTCGGCAAGCTTCACTTATCTCCCTGCGAGAGCGGCCGGATCGAAAATAGAATCGACGACGGCTACGACATTTTCTGCTGGAGCCATGATTTATCGAATCAATGGCCCACGGCGAATATGTGGCGCATCTGGCTGCGCGATCAAGGCGTCAAGTGGCCCACTCCACCGCCTCATACACCCGCGTGGGGCGTTCCGATCGATCCTAAATATACCCAGACCGCCTGGTGCGCGGATAAAGCGATCGAGTACATGCGCAAGGAGCGAGGCTATCGCCCTTGGCTCATCTCAGTCAATATCTTCCAGCCCCATCACCCTTTCTGGCCTACCGAAGAGTACTTCAAGCGATACGATCCGGCTAAGCTCCCGTCTCCTAAGTACAAGGAAGGAGAGCTGAAAACCAAATCGCCTTACGCGCGAACGGACCATGAAGGCAGTTATGGAGGGCGCGATCTGTCCTTCGCCAAGACCGACGACCTAACGCACCGCAAGATCACTGCGGCCTACTATGCCATGATCGAGCAAGTCGATCATGGCATCGGCCGCATGCTGGACGCTCTCAAGCAGACCGGCCAGGACCAGAA
>JBOGMI010000342.1:0-8216 GCA_050746645.1 Bryobacteraceae bacterium
TATGGAAGTCGTTGTCGACGATCTGCAATTGTCGCTCGCCATCGGAAAGCGCGGCCAGAATGTGCGGCTTGCCGCCAAACTCATCGGCTGGAAAATCGATATCAAGAGCGAAGAAGAAAAGCGGCGCGAGATGGAATCCCGTATGGCGGACATGGTGATCTCCGGCGCTCCCGTTTCGGTGCTTCTCGATCACGGCATGCCGGAATCGGTCTTGGAAACTCTCGTGGGCGCCGGCATCGGCACCGTCGAACGGCTCGGCTCGATGACCCCGGAGCAGTTGGAAGCGATTCCGGAGATCGATGAGGCCACCGTCGCGCGGATTCAGTCCGCTGTGATATCGTTCTACGCCGTCTACGATACCGGCCAGGATGAGGCGGCCATCGACAGTGGGGCAGACGATCGCGGTTTGGCGTCTGCCGAGCCCTCAAGCCGAGCCGGAAGCGTGAGCGACCAGAATCTTTCCGCGTTTGAAAACATCGAGACAGGTGTATTGGAACACGATCTTGCCACGCATGAAATGCCCGAAATCGAAGAAATCGATGAGGGCGAAGCGCTCGATTTAGGCCGTGTGGAGGGCCTTTCGGGCGCGCCCTCTGAGCTGCGCGAGACGGTATCGGAAGAAACGGCCGAAAGCCCTGAGTCTGATACCATGAGTAAAACCGAGTAGCGCGTGTCGAAAAGTGTCGCTTTCTAAGGAGTTACCCAGCAGTCCCCTCTATGAAGAAAATCAGAATCAACGAGTTGGCGCGCGAGCTTGAAGTGAAGCCGGGCATTATACTCGATCTCCTGCCTGAATTGGGAGTGCAGGAGAAGAAGACGCACTCGAGTTCCATCGAAGAGGATGTAGCGGTTGAGCTGCGCGCGCGTCTGGCAGGTTCCTCGAACGGCGCCAAGCGGAACGGCGCCGACGCGAGCACGGATGGCCATGCGCAGCATCCCGCCGCAGTAGAGACTCGCGAAGAAACTCCGGTTCGTGAAACAGCGGCTGCTACGGAGCCTCCGCAACCGGTCGAAGCCGAAGCCCGCCGCGCCGCCGTCGTGGAAACTCCGGCGCCGTCCGAACCGCCTCCTGTCTCCGAACCCGCCCCATCTGCCAAGCGCCAGCCTTTGCGGCCGCCTCTGGGTACCGGGACCGCGCTGCATCCGCCGCTCGCTCCGCCCGGCACCCCGCACCGGACCATCGCCATTCCCGCCCGCCCGCTGCCCGCGACGCCCAAGCCTGCCGGTCCTCGGACTCCCTTGCCGGAGCGTCCGCGGCCACCACTTTCGCAGCCCGAACGTCCGCACTCGGCTGCCGCACCGCAATCGAGGACTCAGCCGCCTACGCACTTGGTCGCTCCCGGCCCGCCCTCTTCTCCGAGCGCTGTTCCCGGTACGCCGTTGCCAGGCCGCCCGGCGCCGCCCCGCCAGGCCCGTCCCGGGTTGACTCCGAATGCGCCCATCGCGCCGCGTCCGCCCGGCCGCCCCGGTTTCGCACCGCCCGCGCGGCCCACTGTGCCTCCGCGTCCCGACCTGGAGCAGCGTCTTCGTCAGCAGCCGCGCCCCGGCATGGCCGCTCCCGGCGCTCCCAGGCCCGGTGCTCCGCCACGTCCGCCAGCCCCCGGCCAGCCGATCTTTCGCGGACCGGTTCGTCCCGGCCAACCCGTCATGCGCGGTCCCGGAATGGGGCCGGCTCCAGGCCAGCCTTTGCGCCGGCCCGGGATGCGGCCGCCGCATCCGACATCTCCGTTACGCGCCGAGCCCGCTGTGCTTCCTTCCGACCCGCGCCGCCACCCGGGCAAAGCGGGCTCGCGGCAAGCCGGCCGCAAGCGCGAAGCCGAGGAAGGAACGCTTCGCCAACGAATTTCCAAACGTCCGGTGGCTCTCCCGCCTCCGCCCATCGACCGCGAAATCACCGTTTCCGAAGGCATCACCGTCAAGGAGCTTTCCGAAAAGCTCGGTGTCAAGGCCAATCTCGTTATTAAAAAGCTGGTCGACAAGAAGATCTTCGCCAATATCAACCAGACGCTCGACGTAAAGCTCGCCGAAGAACTCGCCCGTGAGTTCGGCGCTTCCACCAATCAGGTCACCTTCGAAGAAGAGGCTACGCAGGAAATCGAAGAGGCTACCGAATCGAAGGATGTGGCCCGGCGCGCTCCCGTCGTCACCATCATGGGGCACGTCGATCACGGCAAGACCTCGCTGCTCGACGCCATCCGCGAGACCCATGTTGCCGTGCGCGAGGCGGGCGGCATTACCCAGCATATCGGCGCTTACCGCATCGAGAAGAATGGCCGCAAGATCGTCTTCATCGATACGCCGGGCCACCAGGCGTTCACGCGCATGCGCGCCCGCGGTGCGAAAGTCACCGATATTGTCGTGCTGGTCGTCTCGGCCGACGATGGCGTGATGCCGCAGACGCTCGAAGCTATCGATCATGCGCGCGCGGCCGGTGTTCCCATCGTGGTCGCCGTCAACAAGATCGACAAGCCCGATGCGCAGCCCGAGCGCGTGAAACAGCAGCTCGCCGATCGCGGCCTGCTCGCCGAAGATTGGGGCGGCGATGTTGTCACGGTCCCGGTCTCCGCCAAAACCGGGCAGAACCTCGATCTGCTGCTCGAAATGATCCTGCTCGTTGCCGACATACAGGATCTCAAAGCCAACCCCGACCGTCCGGCTCTCGGCACCGTCCTCGAAGCCAAACTCGACCGCGGGCGCGGACCTGTCGCCACGGTCCTCGTGCGCAATGGAACGCTTCGGGCCGGCGATTTCTTCATCTGCGGCGCGCTGTTCGGCAAGGTGCGCGCTATGTTCGACGACCGCGGCAATCAAGTGAAAGATGCCGAGCCTTCGATGCCGGTCGAAGTCATCGGTTTCGAGAGTTTGCCCGATGTCGGCGATATCTATCAGGTCGTCTCCGACACCACCAAGGCCAAACAGATCGTCATTTATCGCGAATCCAAAGCGCGCGACGCCGCCATGGCCAAGGGCGCGCGTGTGGCCACGCTCGATTCACTCCACCGCCAGTTCAAAGAGGGCGATCTCAAGGATCTGAACCTCATCATCAAAGCCGATGTGGGCGGCACCGCGGAAGTTCTTTCCGATACCCTGCGGCAGCTCTCGAACAATAAAATCCGCGTCCGCGTTCTGCATGCCGGCGTGGGCGCCATTACCGAAAGCGATGTGCTTCTGGCTTCGGCATCCGAAGCCATCATCATCGGCTTCAACGTGCGGCCGGAACGTAATGCTCAGGCCACCGCCGAACAGCAAAAAGTCGAGATTCGCCAGCACAACATCATCTACGAGCTGATCGACGAAATTAAGATGGCCATGACGGGCATGCTCGAGCCGGTCTTCAAAGAAACGGTTCAGGGTCACGCCGAAGTGCGCCAGGTCTTCAAGATAGGCAAAGTCGGCACCATCGCCGGCTGCTACGTTGACGACGGCGTCATCAAACACGACAGCCAGATCCGCCTTTCGCGCGACGGCGATGTCATCCACACGGGGCGCATCGAAAGCTTGAAGCGCTTCAAGAACGATGCAAGCGAGGTGAAGAACGGCGTCGAATGCGGCATTTCACTGGCAGGTTTCAACGACATTCAGACAGGCGACCGGATCGAAGCTTTCGTGATGGAGCGCGTAGCGCCGGAAGTGACCGTCGCGCGTTAGCGCTGTGCCTGCAATCGGCGTCCTGACGCTCGAAATTCACGTCGAGCACTCGCATTCGCTCAAAGAAAAGCGGCACGTCGTAACGAGTCTGAAAGATCGTCTGCGCGAACGCTTCAATGTGTCGGTGGCCGAAATCGATTATCAGGACTCCTGGCAGCACTCGGTCGTCGCCGCCGTTACGGTTTCGAACGACCGCGTCCGCGCCGAGCAGATCCTTCACGCCGCCGAAGCCCACGCCGCCGCCATCCTCGGCGGCGCCCTCGCCGCCTCCAGCCTGCAGTGGCTTTGATGAGTATCGATATAGTTTGTTTTAGATGGATTCCGGACCGACATTGAAAAGGGTGGTGATTTCACGCTACAGGAGTATAGAGTCCTGTGACGTGCGGCTGGAGCCACTTACCTTTTTGGTGGGCTTGAATGGCGCAGGAAAGAGCAATTTCATCGATGCGTTGCGGTTCTGCAGAGATGGCCTCCGCGCGCCGCTCCCCCAAGCCTTCGCCAATCGAGCATCAAATTTGCAGACGCTCAGTCACTTCGATTCCTCTGGGTCGCTTGGGTTTGGGATGAGACTCGAACTCTCATCGCCTTTTCTGTCCCCTCCTGTTCATTATTCACTGCGCCTCGGTCCGCAGAGTCCGCGAGGATTCGAGGTCGTTAGCGAGGAGTGTGTCGTCGGCCGTGTGCCGGACAGTGCACGGACCGGGTTGCCCGGGAACGTAGATGGGGTAGCCTTTTGGGGCGGCGGAAACGTTTTGTGGCAGATATCTCCCGGCCAGCCACCCAACTCTTCCTCACGAAGCCCCGATCGCCTATATCTTCCCACTGCCTCCGGTATAGCTCAGTTTCGAGAGGTTTATGACGCGCTATTGAACATGGAATTTTACAATCCCGATCCCGAGGTGATGAAGGTGAACCTCGATACTGCGGGCCCCGCAGACGTTCTGGAGCCGGATGGAGCCAACATTGCTAGCGTTTTCGAACGGATCAAAATGGAAAGCCCGGTCACAGCAAACCGGATTGTCGATTACATGAGACGTATCGTTCCTCGCCTCCGCGATATAACGGCGGCAACGGCCGAAACGTATAAACTTCTGAAGTTCGAGCAGGAATCATTCTCGGGTTTGCATACACTGCTCGCAAGCAGTATGTCCGATGGCACACTGCGAGCGCTTGCGATTCTTATAGCGCTGTTCCAGCGTTCCGGGAATGAACCGCGGCCAACGGTGCTTGCGATCGAAGAGCCTGAGACAGGCTTGCATCCGGCTGCCACTGGAATTCTGTTCGACGCTCTCCGGGAAGGTGCAACATTGGGCCAGATCCTCGTAAGCAGTCACAGTCCCGATCTTCTAGATAGCTCGGGAATTCCAACCGAATCAATTTTGGCTGTGGATGCCTCAACCGGGGTAACCGAAATAGCTCCGTTGGATGAAGCGGGCCGGTCGGCCCTGCATGACAGGTTATATACTGCCGGAGAGCTCTTGCGCATGGATCAGCTCAAGCCCGAAAGAAGGTCACGAACGCGCGCCGAAGTTGCGCTGTTTGACATCTGACTTCCCGCCGATGCCGCTAAACATCGCCAGCATTGTTGAGGGGCACGGGGAAATCGCCGCTTTGCCAATCGTGATCCGGCGCATACTCGCTGAAGCCAACCGGACCGTCGCCGTCAACCCCTGTAAGCCGATCCGCCAAACAAGAGACCGGCTTCTCCGGGCGGGAGAATTGGAAAAGGCAGTCGGATTGGCTGCCCGGACGATTGCTCGCCAGGGTGCAATCCTCATTGTTCTGGATAGCGAAGGATACGCTCCGTGTCAGCTTGGACCAACCCTGCTGGCGCGAGCCCGGAAAGCCGAACCCGCTGTCCCAATCCGGGTGATTCTTGCGCACTGTGAATGGGAAGCGTGGTACCTGGCCGCGGCAAGCTCGCTGGGCGGCTATCGCGGCCTCAACAATCCGCTCACCGCGCCTGGAGATCCTGAAGCGATTCGGGGCGCGAAGGAATGGTTGAGAAAGAATATGGCGCCCGGAAAAACGTATTCGGAAGCGATCGATCAGCCCGCCTTTGCGGCCAAGTTCGATTTGAAGGCTGCAAGAGCGGCGCCTTCATTCTCCAAGCTTTGCCGCGATGTTCTGTCGCTTCTCGACTGAACGATTACTAGCTAGTGTGGCACGCTCATCTCGCCGTTACACATTACACAAATCTCCACGCCGCATGTCGCAGGTTCTTTCGATTCCTGTGCCGCACGAATGCTGTCGCTGCGACAGGTCTCAGTGGCGCTAGCCCAGATTTAGCTCGCGTTCATTCGTGGCTCGATCCGATCACTGCCTGCTGACTCGCGTAGCGCGCGGCCAGATCCGGGCGCAATTGGCCCAGCATGCGCAGCGCCACGCGCTTGCCATGGCGGAAGGCATCGGCATAGATTTGGTTGCGCTCCTCTCGCGTGTAGGTGAAGCCGATGCTGTAAAAGTGA
Source organism: Bryobacteraceae bacterium (assembly GCA_050746645.1). Taxonomy (GTDB): domain Bacteria; phylum Acidobacteriota; class Terriglobia; order Bryobacterales; family Bryobacteraceae; genus Bog-105. Next base: position 6,117 of record JBOGMI010000342.1, read on the forward strand.
TCGAGCGTCAGGCCCAGCACTTTCGTGCCCGCATAAGCGACGGCAGCCTTGGCAATCAGGCCGCCGCCAAACGGGATTTTCCCCACGAGCTGGCGCGCGATCGCGCGCCAGCCGAATGCGCTGCCGATCACCGTCGCGACTTCCGACTTCTGCTCCAGATAGCCGATTTCCCGATCGCTTGCCGCGGCGATCAGAAACGCCATGCGCACCTGATTCATGGTCAGGAAAGCCGTATCGGAGGCGAACTCGGCAACCGCCCACGGAAGCTCGATCACGCTCGGAATGACGTCGGGAATCGCCGTGCTCACCGAAAACAGCGTGTTCTCGCGGCAGGTTTTCGCCACGATGCGCTCGACGAAAGGCCGCCGGAAGGGCACAAAACTCTTGGCCAGCGGCACACCCAGTTCGCCGCGCCGGTCCAGAACGCGCGAAACGATATGGCTCGGACGGTCTTGCTCGAAAATGATAGCCCGCGGCGGCGACGCCACGCTCTGGTCGTAAATCGCCAGATCGTATTGCGTTGCCTGCTCGCCGTGTAACAACACTCCGCTCGATTCCTGCCGCCGCGCCTGGCTTAAGCCTCGGAGCAGAAAATCCTCCATCCGCCGGTAACCCTCCTCGGATGAAGAAAAGAGCGCAACCCGCGGCGGGCGCTCGCTGAGTTCGCGAATGCCGTTGGGGTTGAGTGTGTGCAACGCGTTCTTGATGTGGGCCAGACTTGCTAGGTGCATGTAAATCTCCTGTGCGATTGCGGCGCCTCCGCGCCCTGCAACCGAAGCACTACCTGGAATCGCTCCGGCCATTCGCAATTGACGCCTACGCGTTCGACTTCGATTTCCGGCGAGAAGTATCCAAGCACAGTGGCATTCGACGAATGGAACGAAATCGCGGGCGCGATCAGAAGCAATCGCGGCGGCTTCCGATCCAGCGACAATCCGGGAAACAAGTGTCCCAACTCCTCGCGTTCGGCGTGCCAGCGGACCCGCATCCAGTAGTCTAGCGCCTGAATGGGAAGGTGCACGTCTTCCGAAGCTTTCAGCTCGATCACCGCCAGCCGGCCGCGTGTATCCACCGCGAGCAAATCGATCAGATCGCGGTCGCCCGCCGCAAACGTAATCACCTGGCCATGTACCGGCTCCGGCAGCAGCGAGGCATCGACAGCCGAAACATGCGAGCGCACCTGCTGTTCGAGCCGGCGTTCCGGAAACGCTTGCGGCACGACGGCGGACTCGGGTCGCTCGATTTGCTCCGCTAGCCTCGGGCCCAGCTTCGTCTTCAGGTTGCCCAGATCCCGCGGATCGACTTCGCCCGCGGAACCGTGCTCGTTGTAGCGGAACAGAACCGGCCGCAGCAGCGAACCGCGCAGCCAATGCAGCCGGTGCGCGGTCAAATTGCCGGCGCCATCGGGAAGGAAAAGCGCCAGCGAAGTCTCGGCTCCGGCGCGGCCGCGTCCGGCGACGTACGCGAACCAGATCAGCGCAAAGCTCAACAATTCCGGCTCCTGCTGCGCGCTGGGACAAGCCATGGCCGCGATCTGCCGGTTTCCACGCCTCAATTGCGCCCGCGGAAACAGAGGAGAAAACGATCGCCTCAAATCCATCGCGCTCGAGACGCTTTGCACCTCCCAGCCCGAAAATTGCCGGCAAAGCATCTGGCGGAAGCGCTCGGCGAAGCTGCGGCGCGTGCCGGCCAGCGCCTTGTGCGCGGTCTGCGGGCGATCCAGATCCAGAAAGTGCAGCGTGCCGGTTTTGCCTCCGAAGCGCTGCACGGTGCAGGCGAGCGAGCAGGCGGACTTCTTCTCAATCGAGAGCACACGACGAGAAATGCCGCGTTTCTCGCACCAGTATTCGATCCAGACGCGCCCGCCGCGATTTTCGAGAAGGTACGTGCCTGGCGCCAACTCCACCGCGTTCTCGCCGAAATCCATGGCCGCCGGCCGGTGCGCCGTCCTCAGAAAATCTTCGATAGCCGCGGCCAGCGCTTCCGGATCGTTCGTATCTTTATCATGGAGGTTTGCCACTGAAAAATTCCACCTTCGGAGCGCGCCTGGAGGCGGTCGAAGCCCGCATCCGGCAAGCGGCCGACCGCTCCGACCGCGCG
>JBOGMI010000343.1:0-14210 GCA_050746645.1 Bryobacteraceae bacterium
GACGCGCCCCAAACTCCGGCGGAGCTGCTCTTGATTCTGGCGGCCATTGCCGATGAAGGCATTCCCATCCAAACCATCGCGCCCAAATTCACCGGCCGCTTCAATAAAGGCGTCGATTACCAAGGCGATCTCGCCAAGTTCTCCGAAGAGTTTTCCGATGATGTCGCGGTAATCGCGTTCGCGGTCAAGGAATATGGCCTCCCGGCAAATCTCAAGCTGAGCGTGCATTCGGGCAGCGATAAGTTTTCCATCTACCAGCCCATCCGGCGCGCGATGAAGAAGTTCGATGCCGGCGTGCATCTGAAGACGGCCGGAACTACGTGGTTGGAGGAATTAATCGGCCTTGCCGAAAGCGGAGGAGACGGATTATCTCTGGCGAAAGAGATCTATGCCGAAGCTTACGCACATCGGGATGAGTTGTGCGCGCCCTATGCCGCGGTCATCGACATCGATCCCGCCGCGCTTCCGGCGCCGGAGACGGTCAAAGAGTGGTCTTCCGGGCAATTCGTCTCCGCACTGCGCCACGATCCGCGCTCCGCCTCCTATAACAGCAGTTTCCGCCAGCTTCTGCACGTCGGTTTCAAGATCGCCGCGAAAATGGGAGATCGTTATCTCCGTCTGCTCTCCGCCGCCGAGGATACAATCGCCAAAAACGTGACCGAAAATCTCTTCGAGCGGCACATCCGCCCGCTGTTCCTGGAACAATAGAACGATGGCTTTGGAACTTTTCAATCTAAGCGGCCGCGTGGCCATTGTGATGGGCGGAACGTCGGGAATTGGGCGCGCGATCGCGCTGGGCATGGCCGAAGCGGGAGCGGATGTCGTCGCTACCGGACGCCGTGCGCATCTGGTTGCCGAACTGGCCGATGCAATCGAAAAAATGGGACGAAAAACCCTCCGGCGTGCGGTGGATGCCTCGAGCCGCGCTTCCATCGACACGCTTCGCGATGAAGCGCTCAAACGCCTCGGGCGCGTCGACATTCTGGTCAATTCCGCGGGGCAGATTTTCCGCAAACCTACCGTGAGCATCGGCGAGAGCGAATGGAACACGCTGCTCGACGTGAATCTTACCGGAACCTTGCGCGCGTGTCAAAGCTTCTATGAACCGCTAATGGCAAGCGGGCACGGGCGCGTGGTCAACATCGCCTCGCTGAATTCGTTCGTCAGTTTTTACGAAGTGGCCGCCTACGCCGCTTCGAAAACCGGCGTTTTGGGATTGACCCGCAGCCTCGCCGTCGAATGGGCGCAGAAGGGCGTGAATGTGAACGCCATCGCGCCAGGTGTCTTCCGCACTGAACTCAACGCGGCGCTCCTCGACGGCAGCGAACGCGGTCGCGAGCTGCTCACGCGCACGCCCATGAAACGCTTCGGCAATATTCCCGAACTCGTCGGCACCGCGATTTTCCTCGCCTCCGACGCGGCCAGCTTTGTCACCGGCCAATGCATCGCCGTCGATGGCGGATTCCTGGCCTCCGGCGTAAACGTGTAGCGCGCGATATTCACTCGGTGCCGGAAGTGGTCGAAAAAACCCCCGCCTGCATGAGCTGTTCGGCGTGTCGCAAGGCTTCGGGCGTGATGCGCTCGCCGGAGAGCATGCGCCCGATTTCGCGCGCCCGCGCTTCCCGGCTCAGCTCTTCGATCTCCGCTGTGACACGGCCGTTTCCTTCGCGTTTGGAAACGGCATATTGATGATCGGCGAACCCGGCGATTTGTGCCAGATGCGTCACACAGATCACCTGATTCGTTCTGGAGAGCGCCTTCAGGCGCTTTCCGACCGCAGCCGCGGCGGCGCCGCCCACGCCCGCGTCTACTTCGTCGAAGACCAACGCCGGTGTGCTGCTCCGCCGGTCCGTATCGCCGACGATAGTTTTCAAAGCCAAAGCGATGCGCGACAGTTCCCCGCCCGAGGCGACCTTCTCCAGCGGCTTCGGCTCCTCGCCGCGATTGGGCGCAACTAAGAACACGATTTCGTCGTACCCGGAAGCGGTCCATGCGCCTTGCCGGATCGCGATTTGAAATTGTGTCCCGCTCATCGCGAGTCCCTTTAACTCGCCTTCGACCTGTTTCGACAAACGCCGCGCCGCCTGAGCACGGCGATCGCTGAGCCGCCGCGCCAGCTCTTCATATCGGTCAGCCAATTCCTTTTGCTTTTTCTCGAGCGCGGCACGATATTCGTTCGCGTTTTCCACTTCGCCGGCCCGCCGGGTTACGTCTTCTAAGAACACGAGAACTTCTTCAATGGTGCGGCCATATTTTCGTTTCAGCCGATCCAGCGCGGCCAGGCGCGATTCGACCTCTTCGAGCCGTGCGGGATCGCCCTCCAGCCGGCCCAAATAGTCCCGCAACGCAAAAGCGCCGTCTTCGAGCAAGACTGCGGCCTGTTTCAGCGAAGAGGCCGTCTCGCTTAGGCTGGCATCGATGCGAATCAGCTCCTCGACGCGCTTCAAGGCAGCGCCCAACTGCGCCGTAGCGCTCTGCGATGAATCGTACAGCGCCTCATACGCCCCCACCGCGTTCTCTTGCAGCCGGGCCACATTTTGCAAGACCCGCCGCTCGGCGTCAAGCTCGGCATCTTCTCCCGAGCGCAACTGCACGGCTTCAATCTCCTTCTGCTGAAAACTCCACAGATCGAGCAGCCGCAGTTTCTCCTGCTCGTTCCCGCTCAGCTCGCGCAGTTTTTCTTCGGTATCGCGCCATTCGGAGAAGGCAGCGGATACTTGAGTGCGCAGATCGCGCGCCGCGGCATATTCGTCAAGCAATTCGCGCTGCGCCTGCGCGGTGAACAGCAATTGCTGCTCGTTTTGCCCGTGAATATCGCCCAGAGCCGGAGCAATCTGCCGCAGGAAGGCGGTCGTCACCGGCCGGTTGGCGACAAAAGCGCGCGATTTTCCATTCGCCGCAATTTCGCGTTCGACGATCAGTTCATCGCCGTCCGATTCGACGCCGGCCCCGCTTAGTAGCTCGGGAAGACCGGCCGCTCCGCTCACGGAGAAGATCCCGGCCACACGAGCGCGGGGCTCTCCGCTGCGGATCAGATCCGCCGAAGCCCGCGCGCCGAACAGCAGCGCAAGCGAATCGACCACAATGGACTTGCCGCTGCCGGTTTCGCCGGTGAGCACGTTCAGCCCCTCCTGGAACCGGATCCGCGCCCGTTCCACCACGGCATAGTTCTCCACCAGCAACTCCAACAGCATGTGACCGAATTATACGGGAGGCGCGAAAGATTCACTGCTGCGCGTATAATCAAACTGTTCGATGCCAAGGGATGAAGGTTCGCGAGGTGATCCGCATTCTCGAAGCGGACGGTTGGGGATTCCATTCGCAGACAGGGAGCCACCGTCATTTCAAGCACCCCTCGAAGTCCGGTCGCGTAACCGTTGCCGGCAAGCCGAGCATGGATCTCCATCCGAAAACGCTCTCTTCAATTTTTAGACAGGCTCAGATCGAGAAGCCCAAGAAGGAGGGTTAATGCGGTACGCCATCGTAATCGAAAGACCGCCGGCCAGCGCCAACTATAGTGCCTACGTCCCGGACTTGCCCGGCTGCGTCGCGGCTGCCGAGACACTCGACGAAGTCAGGCAGCTTATGCGGGAAGCGATTGCGTTGCAGCTCGAAGGTATGCGCGAGGACGGATTACCGATTCCCGAGCCGTCCACCAAAGTAGATATGGTCGAGGTTGCGGCATGAAGCGAGGCGCCCTCGCCTGGCGCCACCAATGAATCTTGAAACCCAACCGTCTACTCCGGGTGTCTTCATCGCAGGAGGGGTCGAAACTGTTCTCCAGCTCGAAATCGTTTCTGTGCCTGTGTCTCCTCGCCGCCGCTTTGCCGGCCGGCGCGCAGATTATTTCCGTAGGAGTCCGTGGCGGTGTCCCGCTCACCGATGCTTACAGTACGGTCTCCAACCCGGCCTTTCCGCTTTCCACCGGCCGCTGGGTCGTCGGCCCGACGATCGAATTGCACCTCCCATTTGGTTTCGGAGCGCAAGCGGACGCGCTGTATCGTTCGTACAAGGTTGGCGGAACTGTGACGCAATGGGAATTTCCCATTCTCGCGACCTATCATTTCCACTCCATCGCCCCTATGATCCGGCCGTTTATCGACGGAGGGCCCAGCTTCAATCGCATCAGCGCACCGAACGATTTTTCCGTGCGCTCGGCCGCCGGTTTCGCCGTTGGGGCCGGCGTCACCGCCAAAGCCTTGTTTATCCGCGTGGAACCGGAAATCCGCTGGACGCATTGGGGCCGCACGAACTTCACCTATAAAACGGTTTCCTCCAGCCAGAACGAACTGGAGTTTCTGGTGGGGGTGACGTTTTGACGTCAGCACGCGGATCTTCCCGGCGATATCGTACGAGCAGGCGGTTATGAGCGCTGCAACCCCTGAATATCTCGAATTTGTGGACTTCATTGCCGCGGGAACCAATCCCGAGTCGGTCGTGGAATCTCGTCCGTCTCGCGAGGCGTCTGCCCGTTTCGCGGAACTGATCGAACTTTCCAAAGAAGAGCGTCTCTCGCCTGAAGAACAAGATGAGCTGAATCATTTCGTGGAGCTCGAACATATCCTTCGAATGGCAAAAGCGCGAGCTCGGCAGATTTTAGTGCGTGAGCGCTGAAATAGAGGCTCGGGTTCGACGGCGCGTCGCGGAACGGGCATGGCCGGAAAGTACCTGAATAACAATTTGTGCAAAATTGTTTGGAGCGTTCCCCACTCGCTCCTTATAATAGAGAGAATCCGAATCGACTGAAGACAATATCGACGAGAGGATGTTCTCTATTGCTGTATGTGTTCGTTCCCGCGGACCTGAACCTGTGGGACATTATCCAAAACCTGCGCCCGGTGCCGCTGGCGGTCATCGCGATCCTGGTAGTCTTTTCACTCTATTCCTGGGCCATCGTGTTCTCTAAGAGCAGCGTGTTCAGCCGCGCCATGCGCTCGAACCGCAGCTTTTTGCGCGCCTTCCGCAAAGCCAACAGCCTGCAGGCGGTCGCCATTGCCAGCGAGCAGTTCAACACCGCGCCGCTTGTAGGCGTATTCGATTTCGGTTATGGCGAGATCGAGCGCCAGATCAAACAGCGTGGAGCACTGGTTAATAAAAACGCGGTCGAGCGCAGTCTGCTTCTGGGCATCAGCGAAGAGCTGACCAAGCTGGAGATGAATATGAACTGGCTGGCCACGGTCGCCTCGGTATCGCCGTTTATCGGGCTGTTCGGCACGGTCTGGGGCATTATCGACGCCTTCGAAGGCCTGGGAAATGCCGGAAGCGCCAGCCTGCGCGCCGTCGCCCCCGGCATCTCGGAAGCGCTGGTGACTACCGCGATCGGGCTGATCGCGGCCATCCCGGCGGCGATTTTCTACAACGTTTTCGGCCATCGCATCCGCGAGCTTGGTTCGCGCATGGAGGATTTCGCCGGCGAATTTCAGAATCTCGCCGAGCGGGATTTCGGCGCATAGGCCGCGTCGAACAAGTAAATGGCGTTTTCATTCAATGGCGAGGGCGGCAGGCGGCGACGGCGCTTCAGCGCCCTGCCCGCGCTTTCGGAGATCAATGTCGTTCCACTGGTGGACGTCGTACTCGTATTGCTCATTATTTTTATGCTGACGGCCAACGTCATGGAATTCGGCCTGAACATCCATGTGCCCAAAGTCAAGATGGTGCGCAAGACAGCCAAGGATTTGCCGGTCGTGAGCATCACCAAGAGCGGCGCATCCTATCTGAACGAGAATCCGGTCAATATTCATGTGCTCGCGCAGACGATTCGCCAGAAGTTTCATGGCGCCACCGCGGTTTACGTCCGCGCCGATAAACAAACCCCCTGGGACCCGATTGCACAGGTCGTGGCCGAGCTCGGCGAAGCGAAATTTGACGTGAAGATGGTCACCGAACCCATCAATTCCGCCGCCCGCCACCGCCGTCGTTGACGAGAATGCCCCACACCGCCGACATTCTCGACCAAAAAGATCCGCTGCGCGGGCCGCTGATGGGATCCCTGCTGCTGCACGCGGCGGTGGTGGGCGTGCTGTTCTGCTACTGGTATGTAATCAATCGCCCGCGCGCGTCTATCGGCGAGCAGAATCCCGGCGGCGGCCCGTCTTTTTCGGTCTCGCCGGTCAAGAGCATTCCGATTCCGCAACAGCAGGCGCCGCCCAATCCGGTCGCTCACAACACGAAATCCACCGTGCCTGCGCCCAAAGAGAAGAAAACCACCGAAAAGAAGCAGCCGGAAAAGAATGTGGTCAAGCTGCAGGAGAAACGGCGGCACAAAAAAGAGACGCGCCACGCCCACCACAAGCAGCACTATGAGGAACCGGCGCCTCCCAACCAGGTTTATAGCCGCTCTGCCCCGGCGGTCTCGAACCCGATGTACGCCGGTCCGAGCGGTTCCGGTCACGTTGGCCTGGGGCCCAATTCTCCCTTTGGCACGCGTCTCGGCTGGTATGCGGAGATTGTTCGCCAGCGAATCGCACAAAATTGGAAGACCACCGGACTTTATGCAGCCAGCCAGAGGGCGCCTGCCATCATCGGCTTTGTCATCGGGCGCGATGGCAGCGTCCGCGATGTACAAGTCGTGCAATCGAGCGGCAATCCGATGATCGACAACACCGCCATGCGCGCGGTTTACAATGCCAATCCCCTGCCCAGGCTCCCCGCTCAGGTGAGCGGCAGCTCAGTCTCGGCACAGTTTACTTTCAATCTAAAGTAATGCGACTATTTGTTACTCTTTCTCTCATTCTCACCGGCGCCGGCCTGCTTTCCGCGCAGCAGCCGCCCCAGATCACCGGCGTGATTACGCACCCAGGCAAGCCGCTGATTGCGGTGACGGCGTTTCGCGGCGCCGGTGCGGCCGCCCCCCTGATGGACCTATTCAACCAGACCGTGATGAGCGACCTGCAAGGCTCTCCCCTGGTGAATTTCGTGCCCCGCACGCTCTACCCGACTCAGGTTCCGCAAACTTCCACCGACTTGATTGCGGGCGTCAAGACTGCGAACCAGGCGGTCAACGGATTGCGGCTGACCGACTGGAGCTTGCCGCCAACCTCTGCCGGATATCTCGGCTTCGGCTACGGCGCCGAAGATCACGGCATGTTCGTGATTTTCGGCTGGTTCTACACCGCCGATCCCCATATCCCGACGCTCCAACAGGCTCAGGTCTTCGGACGCGTTTATACCGCCTCGCTCGACAAAGCGGGCGCGATCGATGCGGGACACCGCTATGCCGCCGATATTCTCGCCGTGTTTGGGGGCAAGAGCCTGGTCGGAACCAGAATTGTGTTTGTCTCCAACCGCTCCGGCCACAAAGAAATCTGGGTGATGAACTGGGACGGCACCAACCAGAAGCAACTTACTCACTATGGCTCGATTTCCGTCTTCCCGTCGGCATCTCCCGACGGCCGTTTCGTGGCGTTTACGACCTATGCGCCCGGATATCCCGCCATTCGCATCATTTCGATTGACACCGGCCGTCAATTACCTTTTTATAATCAACGTGCCTCTATGAACGCTTTCGTCACCTTTACTCCGGACTCCAAGCACGTCATTTACTCTTCGACGGCGGGAGGCGGTCCGGCGCAGCTCTATATGGCAAACATCGATGGAAGTAAGTTTCACCGCATTACGGCCTCGGGCGCGATTGAAGTGGAGCCCAAGATCAATCCCAAGACCGGCGCCGACATGGTGGACGTCTCCGGGCGTGGCGGCCTGCCGCAGATTTATCATATGAATCTGGAAGGCGCCGACGTGCAGCGGATCACCGCCGGTACCGGCGAAGCGGTCAATCCGGCCTGGAGCCCGGATGGCGAGCATATCGCGTTCGCCTGGACCAAGGGGTTCGAACCCGGAAATTACAACATTTTCATTATGGATGTGGTTTCACAGCAAACCACGCAGCTAACGTCCCATGAGGGCCGGAATGAAAATCCGGGCTGGGCGCCCGACGGCGCGCACATTGTTTATGCATCCAAGCGCGGCAGAAATTCCCAGATTTGGGTAATGAATGCCGACGGCACCGGCAAGCATCCGCTTACCCACACCGGCAATAATGAGGAGCCTGTGTGGGTAAATGCCGAAAAGTAGGGAGTAAGTTGAAATCGCAGTTTGAAGGAACTCAGGAGGAACTATAAACGATATGACAAAGCGCAGAGCGTCCTTGACGCTAGCTACAGCGCTCACGTTGGTGATTGCGGCGGGCTGCCATAAGAAAGCAGCGCCGCCACCGCCACCGCCGCCACCACCGGCACAGCCGCCGGCGGCTAAACCAGCCATCAATTTCTTCACCGCTGAGCCGAGCACGATAACGAGCGGCCAGTTTGCCACTCTGCGCTGGTCAGTGACCGATGCCACGACTGTTGAGATCGATAACGGCATCGGCCAGGTGAGCCCGAACGGCCGCCGCGCCGTCAACCCCACCGCCACCACCCAGTACACCTTAACCGCCACCGGCGCGGGAGGTACGGCTAGCGCACAAACCACGGTAACCGTCAGCACGCCGCCGCCACCTGCCGCACCGCCGCCGCAGCCTTCGGCAACCCCGACGGAGATCTTGTCGCAGCAGGTCCACGACATCCATTTCGACTACAACAAGAGCGACGTCCGCGGGTCGGAACAGCCGATCGTGGCGGAGGATGCATCGGCTTTGAAGCAGATCTTCGCTATGGACCCCGGTTTCGTCGTGATGGTGGAAGGCAATTGCGACGAGCGCGGCTCGGCCGAATACAATCTGGCGCTCGGAGACCGCCGCGCCAGTTCGATTAAGAGCGCCCTGGTCAACCTCGGTGTTCCGGCAAGCAATCTGAGGACGATCAGCTACGGGGAAGAGCGGCCGCTCTGTACCGAGTCCACAAAAGAATGCTGGGCGCGCAACCGCCGCGTCCATTTTTCGGCGGGACAATAGCTCTAGGCGCACGGCAGAACCCCGAGCCTGAGCGAGGGGCGCTTCGGGATCGCCGAAGCCCCTTCCTCACGGTCGGGGTTCTGTTCGCATTACACTGAAGAGAACTGCAAATAGGAGTCGCATTCAGATGAAATTCACGCGCGTCGCTCTGCTCACGCTTGTCACTGCCGGCTATTGTTTTGCCGCCAACAAACAGATGATCCAGATGCAACGAAATCTGGAGGCCCGTATGAACGCGCTCCAGAATGACCTGGACACCAAATTGGCCAACTTGTCCGGACAGTTGACCGCCATCGAGAACGGCACCCGGCACACGTCCGACCAGCTCGCCGGTATGCGGAGCGCGGTCTCCGATAGCGTTAGCAAGTCGCTGGCGCCGGTCAGCAGCCTCAACAATCAGGTCACCACTATGACCGACGATCTGCGCGCGCTCAAGGAGGCTTTGAGCGATCTGGGTGCGCGGCTCGACCGCATGGACGCCAAGATTACCGATCTAAAGAACCAACTGCGGATCATCCAGAATCCGCCCGCCGCGCCCGGGACGCAAGGCGCACAGCCCCCGCTAGCGCAGGGTAGCGCTTCTACGACACCGCCGCCGGGCATGAGCGCGGAAAAGACCTACACCGATGCCATGCACGACCTGCAACAAAACAATACGGATCTGGCCTATCAGGAATTTCAGCAATACATCACTTACTTTCCCAATACCGAACTCGCCGCCAACGCCCAGTATTATCTCGGCGAGATCGATTACAACCGCGGCAACTATACCGCCGCCGTCGATGCCTACGATGCCGTGCTGGAGCGGTACCCGGAAAACTCCAAAAGCGCCGACGCCCGGCTGATGAAAGCCATGGCGCTCTCGAAATCGGGCCAGCGCTCGCGCGCCGCCCAGGAATTCCGCGCCTTAATCGACAAGTATCCGCGCACCGACGACGCCAAGAAGGCCCTGCACGAGCTGCACAAAATGGGGCTTTCGGCCTCAACCGCCTCCAAGCGGCGCAAAACGAAGTAGGCAGGCAGGCGCGTGGCGCACGCTCTCCAGCGTGCCGTGCCCACACTCTTGTGGGCACCTGGGGTGGACCTTGCGGATCCCCCCAGCCTAAGCGTTTGCTATTCTGTCGGCGGCAATGCCCGCGCTTCCCAAATCGCTGCCCCGGATCTGCGTCGCTTTAGGCTTTCCCTCCGCCGCGCAGCTCGCTCAAGCCGCCGAGCGCGAGTACAAGGACGGCAATGCCTTTCTCGAGTTCCGCCTGGACTCTCTTCCCGAGCCGATGGCGGGCGCGGAGATCATCTCGGCGCTGAAGAAATCGTATCCGGATGCCTATGTTCTGGCCACCTGCCGCCGGCACGAGCAGCGCGGCGGGTTTCGCGGCTCTATGGAGCGCCAGATCGCTATTCTGGCCCAGGCCGCGCGCGCCGGAGCTACGGCGATCGATCTCGAAATCGAATCCGCCGAATGCGCCAAACCCGCGATTCACGTGCTCCGCAGATCGGCGCCGGTTATCATCTCCTACCACAATTTTCAAAGCACGCCGGCGCTCAGTCCCATTGGGCGCCGTCTAAAAAGTGTTCCCGCCGACGCTTACAAAATCGCAGTCACGGCGCGCAAGCCGACCGACAACGCCCGTCTGATGCATTTTGTGAAGGAGAACGCAGGCACGCCAATCATCGCGCTGGCGATGGCGGAACCCGGCGCCGTCAGCCGTGCGCTTGCCGTCTCCTGGGGTTCGCTGTTCACTTATGCCGCGCCGAATTGCGGCGCCGGTACCGCCGCCGGCCAATTTCCGGCACAGCGGATGCGCTCGCTCTATCGCTCGGATAAGCTCGCACGCCGAAGCCGTGTGTATGGCGTGGTCGCCGATCCTGTGGCGCATTCGCGATCGCCGGAGATCCACAATCGCGCTTTTCAGGCGCGCCGCATCGATGCAGTCTATTTACCGTTTCGCGTCCCGCAGCCGCTCTTCGGCGACTGGATGAAGCTGGCCCTCGATCTGCCCGTCTCCGGCTTCAGCGTCACCATTCCGCACAAACAACGGATACTCCGTTACCTGGACAAAGTGGACCCGCTCGCGCGGCGCATCGGCGCAGTGAATACGGTTTGGCGCAAGGCGGGGAAATGGCGGGGCACGAACACCGACGCCGAAGGCGTGCTCAAGCCGCTCGGCCGCCATCTACGAGCGGTGCGCTCCTCGGTGTTGATCGCGGGCTATGGCGGCGCCGCCCGGGCGGCAGCGATCACGCTTGCCGATGCGGGCGCCAAAGTTGCCGTGACCGGACGCAACTTGAAGAACGCGCAAGCGCTAGCCCGCGCAGCCGGCGCCGAAGCTCTGAGTCTGCATGAGGCCGAACAGCGGCATTACGACGTGTTGATACACGCCACCTCTGTCGGCATGGCGCCTCACTCGGAAGCGTGTTTATTCGCAGACGAGATCCCGGCCGAAATCGTCTTCGATATGGTCTACAATCCGCGCGAAACTTTGCTGCTGCGGCGTGCCAAACAGCAGGGCCGGACCGTTGTCTACGGTTCCGAAATGTTCCTCGAACAAGCCGCTGCGCAGTTCGAAATCTGGACCGGAGAATCCGCTCCGCGTTCGGCCATGAAAGCCGCCCTGGAGCAGGGAAGTTGCTGAAAACTGCCTGCAAGATTCTTTTCATCGCCGCCATCTCCTCCCTTGCCTATGCCCAGCAACCCTGGCAGCATCTCCAGATGCCCACGGCGGCACAAGTTAAAAAAATATGGAAGAACCCACCGGCTGCTTATGGTCCGGATGTTTACTACGGTTTCAACGGTCACATGACCGAAGCCGTCATGAACCGCGACCTGGACACGCTGAAAAGGCTCGGATTCCAGGCGATCACGGTTCAGGCCGGAAGAAACATGCCCTTCCCTTATTTATCCAAGGGCTATTTCCAACTCTTCCGCAAGTTTGTCGAGGCAGCGAAGAAGCGCGGCATAAAAGTCTGGATCGTGGACGATGCCGGATATCCCAGCGGGTTCGCCGGCGGCAAATTCACCAAGCTCAGACCCGATCTGCGCATGCAGGCGCTGGAGCTTACGCCTCGCGGAGTCAAGCACGAGTTCCGAACCTCGCCCACTCGCTCGGCAACCAATCCGAAAGGCGGCAAAAATGCCGACCAATCGCTTGAAGACTACATGAATCCCGCGGCCACCCGTCAATTCCTGGCCTGGACGCACGAACAATACAAGCGCTACATGGGCGACGAATTCGGCAAGACCATCATGGGTTTCCGCGGCGACGAGCCGGATTATTCTATCCGCGGCCTGCCCTGGACCGATGCGTTCTTTAGGCGCTTCGAACAAATCAAGGGCTACGATGTCCAGCCCTATTTGGCCGGCTTTTTCGCGCCCAAACTTACCGACGAAGAGAAGCGCGTCAAAGCCGATTATTGGGATGTCTTCTCCCGTATGTTCGCCGCCGGCTTCTTCCGGGTGCAAGGGGAATGGTGCGCTGCGAATCATGTCGAGTATCAAGTTCATCTGAACCATGAAGAGCGGCAGATGGAGCTGGCGCATTCGGAAGGCGGGTTCTTCCGCGATATGCGTTATGTGCAAGTGCCCGGCATTGATGCCATCTGGCACCAGATCTGGACCGATACGATCTCGGACTACCCCCGCCTTGCCTCTTCGGAGGCGCACGTCTACGGCAAGCCTCGCGCCTTCACCGAGAGCTTTGCGGCCTACCATCCGCGCCCGGACGTGAGGCAAGCGCGCTACATCCTCAACGAGCAATTTGTGCGTGGCATCAATCTGGTCGAGATCATGTATTTCCCTTCGACCAGCGCCGGACCGCGGCCGCTGCGAGGTTTTATGAGCGAGCCCGGGTTTCCCGAGTTGATGCATTACGTTCAGCGGGTGAGTTACCTCATGTCGATGGGCAGACCGACAGCCTCGGTCGCCCTGTACCTGCCCACCAGTTCGTTTTGGCTGGGAGATGCCGCCGCGAACCGCGATTTTGTCTCCACCGAGCGCCTCCTCTCCGAGCAGCAGATCGATTTCGACATTGTGGATGCCGACGCGTTGGCAAAGGATCTCATCCTCGACAATGGCGCGTTTCGGACACGCAGCGGAAACCGCTACCGGACCGTGATCCTTCCCGGGGAAACGCTCTTGTCCCAAGCCGTGCTGAACCGCTTGCGTAAGTTCACCCGCGGTGGCGGCCGTGTTCTTTTCCTCGGATATCTTCCGACTCTCATCGCCGGCAGGAGCATCCGCAACGCGCGCCCAGCCACGCCCTCCGACTTCTCCTGGGCCTCGGTAGAAGTTTCGGCGCAATTATCCCCCACGCCGACTCCCGGCTTTAGCTCGCCCCGCGAGCCTCCGGCTCCCCAGGTAGTCCCCGCCGCGATTTTGCGGGCGCTCAATCGTGCAGTCCCGCTGCGCGGCATTACGCTCAACAAACCCGATACGGTGCTCCGCTATACGAAACGTCGGCTCAAAGATGCCTCGGTTTACTTTTTCTTCAACGAGAGCGGACAGCCGTTTCACCGCACCGTCGGATTGGCGGGTAAAGGAACCAAAACCGAGGTCTGGAATCCCCAGACCGGCAGTGTCCAGGCGTTCCCTTCCACCCGCGCCAAGGGGTCTCTGAAGATACAACTGGCACTGAAACCTTATGAAACCCGGATGATCGTTGTCAGCGGCAGCGGACAATTGTGAGTTTCAAGGGGGAGCCTTCCAGGCTTTCGTATTCCGATTCGTAGCTTGCAATGATGTCGTCGGTGGAAACAACCGGCAGACCCTCGGCCAGAGCCTGCGCAAACAATATACGATCGAACGGATCCTTGTGAATTTCAGGCAGCTTCGCCAGATACTGCGCATGCCGCGCCGTGTAATCGAGAACCGAAAGTTGTAAGGCAGAAAGCGCCTTATGGGCGTGATCGGGGGAGAATGGAAACGCGGCGGGGTTCTTGTGATGTTTGATGATAATCTCGGTCAGCGATATGGGACTGATGAACAGTGCCGCCGCCGTTTTGAGAGCGGAACGGACTTCCGTAGGCACTCGCTCTGGCTCGACCGCTATCCAAATGAAGACATGCGTGTCGAGAAGCATTCACAGACCGAACATCTCATCGACTTCCGCGGATGTGAGCGCCCGGAACTGCTCGTCGCTGGGGACAGCAACTACGCCGCGAAGGCACTCGAATTTTCGGTTTGGAACGACAGGGACGAGTCTCACGACGGGCTTGTCATTCCGGGCCAGGATGACTTCTTCGCCTTTTTCTGCCGCCTCCACGAGTTGCGATAACCGGGATTTGGCTTCATGCATGTTGACCTGCATTGCCTTATTCTAGCTAA
>JBOGMI010000344.1:0-16218 GCA_050746645.1 Bryobacteraceae bacterium
CCCACCTGGCAGTAGCCGCACTGCGGCACATCCACTTCGCGCCAGGCGACCTGCAGCGGATGCGAACTGTCCGGCGACAAGCCTTCTATGGTCGTGATCTTGCCGTTCGCAACGGTGGAAACGGGCATCATGCAGACCGGATCGCCTGGCCATTGTAATGAACCGTGCAAGCGCCGCATTCGCCAATGCCGCATCCGTACTTGGTGCCGTGCAGATGGAGATCCTCGCGAAGGACCCACAGCAGCGGAGTATCGCCGGGCGATTCAATGCCCGCCGGCTGCCCGTTTACCGTCAGTTGGATCGCCATATGCCTCCATTAACTCCAAAAATACGCCGATCGGGGAAGCAATGTTACCGAAATTCTTCCTAGGCTGGCTTTCGCTTGCGCTGCTTGGTATCATATCTCTTTACGAACGCAAACAGGATGCAGATCCAGATCCAGGCCGGTATCATTATTGAGGGCATTTCAAGCCCCGCCTGAGACCTCGCGTTCCAATAAAAAGTTCCAGAGGCCACCGGCGGCAAGCGACCCGCCGGTGGCCTTTTCATTTCAGAGCAGAGGAACCCATGAGAATCTCCATCTTCGATACGACGTTACGCGACGGCACGCAGGGCGAATCCATCTCTCTTTCGGTAGACGACAAGCTGCTGATCGCCAAGAAGCTCGACGAGCTAGGGATCGACTATATCGAAGGCGGCTGGCCTGGATCGAATCCGAACGACCATGAGTTCTTCGAACGGGCGCGCCAGCTCCAGCTCAAGCATGCGAAGCTGACTGCCTTCGGCGCCACCCGGCTGGCGAAATACCGCGTCGATCAAGACCCGAGCATTGCGGAATTGATCGCGGCCGGCACGCCGGTGGTCTCCATTTTCGGCAAATCGTGGGACCTTCACGTCCAGCGCGCGCTGGGGATCACGAACGAAGAAAATTTGCACCTGATCTCGGAAACCGTTTCCTATTTGAAGGCGCACAGCAAAGAAGTGGTCTACGACGCCGAGCATTTTTTCGATGGATATAATGCCGATCCCGCGTATGCGCTGCGCACCATCGAAACCGCGAAGGAAGCCGGCGCCGATGTGGTTTGCCTGTGCGATACCAACGGAGGCACGCTGCCCGGGCGGTTGGCGGAAATCGTTCGGGAAACCCGCAGCCGCATCGACGGGACGCTCGGCATCCACTGCCATAACGATTCCGATGTTGCCGTCGCCAATACGCTCGCTGCCGTTGAGGCCGGCGCCACGCATGTACAAGGTTGCATTAACGGATACGGCGAACGCTGCGGCAACGTGAACCTTTGCTCCGTTCTCGCCAATCTGGAACTAAAGCTCGGGTATACGACAATCGGCCCGGAGAATTTGAAGAATCTGACCAGCTTGGCGCGCTACGTTTCGGAGCTGGCGAATTTACCGCTGCGCCGCGACCAGCCCTTTGTAGGTCCCAGCGCGTTCGCACACAAAGGAGGGATTCACGTCAGCGCGGTTTTGAAAGATTCGTCTACTTACGAGCACATCCAGCCGGAAGCTGTGGGAAACCGGCGGCGCGTCCTCGTAAGCCAGCTTTCCGGCCGCGGAAACATTACTTACAAACTGAAGCAACTGGGCCTGGCAGACTACGTGAACGACGAAGCCCGCCGCGAACTCTTGACGCGCATCAAGCAAATGGAACACCAGGGATATGACTTCGAAAGCGCGGACGGTACCTTCGAGCTGCTGGTGCGCGAAGCGATCCACCCGGATTTTCATCCCTTCGACGTGGTCCGGTACGAGTTTTCGACGCGGCACGAACCCGGCGGGAGCAGCGGACCCGTAACTACAGCCAGTGTGGCGCTGCGTGTGGCCGGCCAGACGCATTCGTTCACCGGCGCGGGCGAAGGACCCGTTCACGCGCTCGATATTTGTTTGCGCCGCTGCCTGGCTTCCACTTACCCCGCGATTACCGATGTCCGGTTGACCGATTATAAAGTTCGCGTCCTGGGGGCGAAGGTCTCGACCGACTCGAAGGTCCGTGTGCTGGTGGAATGGACCGATCGTGGCCGGAGCGGGGGCCGGAGTTGGACGACTGTCGGCGTGTCTAATAACGTGATCGACGCAAGCTGGCGGGCTTTGGTGGATGCGTTGCGGTTGGAGTTGATCCGTGTCGCCGAACCCAGGCGCGATTACAGCCTGGCGGTGTAAGTGCGCGGCGTACTTTCGAGCCGCGAGGCGTCGTTTGACCAGATTCTGATCGTCGAGAGCTGCGCCCGCGAAGTTACAGAACGATTTTTGCGGCACGTTTACAAAGAGCAGCGCAGCCGGCGTGTCGATTTGGTGACTTGCTATACCGGCGCGCCGTGCGCCTTCGATCCGGCGCGCGGAACGCTCTTCTCGGTTCATCAGCCCTCCATCGCCCGCAATCGGCGCAAGTTTATTTCCGGTCTGAACTCGTCTCCTTACACGCTGGTTGCCATCTTCTGCGCGGGAACGCCGGTGTTGCAGAGATGGAAATGGGCCATCGCGCTGCGCACGCGCGCCAAGGTTCTAATCGTCAACGAGCGCGCGGATTTTTTCTTTTTCGATCTGGCGGGCAGGCGCCCCGCGGCAATATTACTGGCCGAGCGACTGCGCATTCGGGGATCGATCAATCTGGGCGCAATCGCCAAAGTGCTGCTGGTGCCGTTTACGATCATCTTTTTGCTTAGCTATGCGGGGTGGGTGCATGCGCGGCAATTTGTGCGGTCCCTGCGTCCGCTCCCTCACGGTCGCGGTTCTGAAACCATTGCGCAATATGAGCCTGACGATTAGGCGGGTTCGTCGTGATTTTCAGCCGCTATAGTTCGCTACTACCCTGACGATCTTGCCATCTCCGTCGAATTCCATAAACTCAGCGGTCTTCGTGCCCTTCTGATTTACGTAGCACAGGACAGCGCTCGAGAGCCCCCACATTACTTGTTCGAGGTCGAAAATAAGGTTAGGGTATGCCTGGAGCCCCCGCTCAAAGTATCTGCGCAGAGCTTCCTTACCGCTGACCGTGCCACTCGCATCGTTCAAGAGCTTCGCCGCGGCCGGAGATGTGAGAACGACGTCCGAGGCGTAGTGGGACATGATCGCGTCGAGATCGTGGGAGTTCCATGCCTGCACCCAGTCGCGGGCAAATTCTCTAGCGGCGGCTTCGGTGAGCATCGGATCGTCTCTATCGTAACCTGGCTCGGTGATGACGCGCGATATCATCGGCTTGTTATGAAAGCGATCGTCGCGGACCCGATTGGCGGGCCTGAAAACTTGAAATATGTCGATGTCGCCAAGCCCGAGCCCGGCGACCGCCAAGTTCTGGTCAAGCTGGAAGCGATCGGCGTGAATTTCATCGACGTTTACTTCCGCAAAGGTCTGTACAAGGCGGACCCGCCCATCCGGCTCGGGAGCGAAGGCGCTGGAGTGGTCGAGAGCGCCGGGAAAAACACGCGATTCAAACAAGGCCAGCGCGTTGCCTATTCGATGGCGCGCGGCTCCTATGCCGAATATTCGGTTGTTCCCGATCCTGCGCTCGTCGAATTGCCCGACGCGATTGGCTTCGATACCGCTGCCGCGGTCCTGCTGCAAGGAATGACCGCGCATTACTTGACTCGTTCGACCTTTCCGTTGCGCGCCGGCCATACTTGCCTGATTCACGCGGCTGCGGGAGGCGCCGGTTTGCTGACGATCCAGATGGCGAAGATCGCCGGAGCTACCGTCATCGGAACGGCAGGTACGAAAGAAAAGGCGCAGCTTGCGCGAGACCACGGCGCCGATCACGCAATTGTTTATACGGAAAGCAACTTTGCCGAAGAAGCAAAAAAGTTCACCGGCGGCAAGGGCCTGGACGTCATTTACGATTCGGTGGGGCAGGCGACATTCCATCAAGGGCTCGACTGCCTGCGGCCGCGCGGCATGATGGTCAGCTTCGGCCAATCGAGCGGCCCGATCGGCACGATCGATCCGCTGATCCTGAGTCAAAAGGGTTCGTTGTTTCTCACGCGCCCCAGCCTCGGGCATTACGTCAGCGATCCCGAAGAATTGAAGTGGCGCGCCTCCGATATCTTCGGCTGGATTGCGGATGGCCGTTTGAAAGTGAAGATCTACAAAACCTATCCGCTTGCCGAAGCTGCCGCCGCACATCGCGATCTCGAATCGCGGAAAACCACCGGCAAGCTGCTGCTGAAACCATAGGCTGCCGTGGACAACCACAACGAACTTCCGGAGAGAAGAGCGCGCGTCGTATCGCTGCTCGAAGAGGAGCGCATCGGCGCTTTTCTCGTCACCGCGCTGCCGAACATCCGCTATTTGAGCGGCTTCACCGGCAGCAATGCCGCGCTGTTGATCACGCCCGACCGCGCGCTGCTTTTTACCGATCCGCGCTATCAAACCCAAGCGCCGCAGGAATCCGATTGCGCGGTGAAGATTGCAAAAGGCCCGCTCACGAAAGAATTGAGCAAGTGGATGCCGCGCCTGCTGGTGAAATCGCTCGGGTTCGAGGGCAACCGCATCGGCTTCGACGTTCACGAGCAATTGATCGCGGCAAAAGCCGTCCGACTCAAGCCGGTTTACGGCGCCATCGAGCGATTGCGGATGGTGAAATCGCCCGCCGAGATCGCAGCGATCCAAGCCGCGGTGCAACTGAACTCCGAGGCACTTGCACAGGCCCTGCGGCATCTGAAACACAACGCCACGGAACTGGACTTGGCCGCGGAGATCGAATACCGCATGCGCCGCCTCGGCGCCGACGGCCCGGCTTTTGAGACCATCGTCGCCGCGGGCGAGCGCACCGCATTGCCGCACGCGCGTCCTACAGAGCGGCGAATTCGGAACGATCAACTATTATTGGTAGATATGGGGGCCGCGCTCGCTGGGTATGCCAGCGACATGACGCGCACCTACGCAGTCAGCAAGTTGAGCACAAAGCTGCGGCGCATGTATCGCGCGGTGCTCGAAAGCCAACTTGCGGCGATCGATGCGGTAAAGCCGGGGTTTTCTTGCGCCAGGGTCGATCAGGCCGCCCGCGACGTGCTGCGCGGTTACGGCATGGACAAGCTGTTCATCCATTCGACCGGGCACGGCCTCGGCCTGGAAATTCACGAAAGCCCGCGGTTGGGGCGGAGAGAAAGGACGAAGCTGGAGCCTGGAATGGCGATCACGATCGAACCCGGAGTTTACGAAGAAGGAGTGGGGGGCGTGCGCATCGAAGACACGGTCGTGGTCACTGCAAACGGCTGCGAAATCCTGACGCCCACTCCGAAAGAGCTGATCGCACTCTAGACCATGAGAAGTTTCGACGACATCAAGGAACTGATCCGGATTGTGCGGGAAACCGGAATCGGAGAGTTGGAAGTCCAGGAAGGCGATTACCGCATTCGCATCAGCGGAAGCGTTCCGAATCAAAGCGTGGCTGCGCCGGTTGCCGCCGCCGCGCCGGCGGTCCCCCACCCGGCAACTGCCCGGGAGACGGAAGAAAGCCGCGATGTTCCGGTGACCTCTCCCATTGTCGGCACCTACTATGATTCGCCGGCTTCGGGTGCGCCGTCATTTGTGAAGGTGGGCGATCGCGTGGAGCCGAAGCAGGTCCTGTGCATCATTGAATCGATGAAGCTGATGAACGAGATTGAAGCCGAGATCAGCGGTACCATCGCGGCCAAGCTGGTGGAGAACGGCCGCGCGGTGGAATATGGACAGACGCTGTTCACCATCCGGCCGGCTTGAGATGGAACGCCGCCGATGTTTCGTAAGATTCTGATCGCAAACCGAGGTGAAATCGCGGTTCGCATTCTGTGCGCCTGCCGCGAGCTCGGGATCAAGACCGTCGCAGTTTATTCGGAAGCCGACCGCCACAGCCTGCATGTTCGCTTCGCCGACGAAGCGATTTGCATCGGGCCGGCCAAGAGCGCCCGAAGCTATCTCGACGTCGCCGCGGTCATCAGCGCCGCCGAAATCACCAACGTCGACGCCGTTCATCCGGGATACGGCTTTTTGAGCGAGAACGCCGATTTTGCCGAGGTCTGCGAACTGTCGGGTATTACATTCATCGGCCCGAAGCCTCAGATCATCCGGCAGATGGGGTCCAAGCAGCATGCTCGCACGATGATGCGCGAAGCCGGTGTACCCATCCTGCCCGGCTCGCAGGGAATTCTGAATGGCTCCGAGGAAGCTCTGTTGCTGGCCAAGGATGTTGGCTACCCGGTCATGTTGAAAGCGGCCGCGGGCGGCGGCGGCCGCGGCATGCGCGTGGTGCGCGGCGAAACCGATCTCGCGGCGCTGCTCGCGCAGGCGCAGGCGGAAGCCGCGGCGGCCTTTTCCTCCGACGACGTCTACATGGAAAAGCTGCTCGAAGCGCCGCGCCATATCGAATTCCAGGTGCTTGCCGACGAGCATGGCAACGTGGAGATCCTGGGCGAGCGCGAGTGCTCCATCCAGCGGCGGCATCAAAAGCTGCTGGAAGAATCGCCCTCGCCCGCGGTCTCCTGTGAACTGCGCGCCAGAATGGCGGAACGCCTGCGCACGGCGATGAAGCAGATTGGCTACACCAACGCCGGAACCGTCGAATTTTTGATGGACGAAAACGGCGAGCTGCACTTCATTGAAGTGAATGCGCGCATCCAGGTGGAACACCCGGTGACCGAGTTCGTCACCGGCATCGACCTGGTAAAAGCGCAGATCCACATCGCCGCGGGCGAACGGCTGGACGAAATCCTTTCCGGCCCAGTCCGCTTCCAGGGCCACGCCATCGAGTGCCGCATCAACGCCGAGCATCCCGAAACGTTCGCCCCATCGCCCGGACGCATCACCGGCCTGAATCTGCCCGGCGGCATCGGCGTGCGCGTGGATACCGCCGCCTATACCGACTGCGTGATTCCTCCTTACTACGATTCGCTCGTCGCCAAGCTGATCGCGCACGGCCGCGACCGCGCCGAAGCCATCAGCCGCATGAAGCGGGCACTCGGTATGTTCGTCATCGAGGGCATCCATACCACCATCCCGCTCCAGGAACGGATTCTGTCCGATTCCAGGTTCCTTGCCGGCCGGTTTGATACAAATTTCTTGAACGGTTGAGAACACTTCGTGCTCCGATGGACTAAAATAATTGACTATCGCGCCGATGATATTGAGAGTGCGTCTGCTTTCAGAAAACTGGAACACAGATCCGCGCTGAGGAATCCAATTTGAGGGCAATGACGGAAACCAAGAGATCCTCGTTCAAGTACTACATCCACGATGGCGTCGAGGCCTGCCGTCTGCAACTGATCGGCGAGTTTACCGAACGGGACGTTCGAGAACTGGACGGCTGCTGGCGCACGACCAAAACGATTGTCGCTGGCCGCAGGGTGGTGCTGGATCTGCGCACCGTCACCGGCGTGGATGAAGCGGGCAAGCGCTGGCTGGCCTCTATGGGCAGCGAGGGCGTGCATTATCTGCCTGAATCGTTTCTGCAAAAATGCATCTCCGGAGCGCCGATCCAGGCCGAGCGGCACGATCCAGCAGCCAGAACCAGCTTCCTCGGCCGCCTGCTCGCCTCGCTGCGCGCCCGCGCCGACGCCGCACAATCGTAATATCGCTCCGCTATACTCGCTCAGGTGAGCCGACACTATCTCGCCCTTGATCTCGGCGCGGAAAGCGGACGCGCCATGCTGGCGCACATCGACGGGCTCAAAGTCGAAATTTCCGAGCTGCACCGCTTCAAAAACACTGCGGTGCAACTGCCGACTGGCCTTTACTGGGACACGCTACATCTATTTCAGGAAATCTGCCAGGGCATCCGCGTGGCCGCCAGACAGGTGGACCGCCTGGATGGCATCGGCATCGATACCTGGGGCGTCGATTTCGGTCTTCTCGACGAAGCCGGCGAGCTGCTCGAAAATCCACGCCATTATCGCGACCATCGAACCTATGGCGCACCCGAAGAAGTATTTACCACGGTCCCGCGGGCGGAGATTTTTCGCCACACCGGCATCCAATTCATGAACATCAACTCTCTCTACCAGCTCTATGCGCTGCAGAGAGATTCGCCGCGCCTACTCGATCTGGCGTCGAAATTGCTGTTCATGCCGGATCTGTTTAACCATTTCCTCACCGGCTCTTTTGTCTCCGAACGCACCATCGCCAGCACATCGCAGTTCTACGACCCGAGGCGCAAGCGCTTCGCCACCGACATGCTGCGACGGCTCGGCATTCACGCCAGTTTTCTTCCGGAACTGATCGACCCCGGCATGGAGCTCGGACCCGTTCTTCCCTATGTCTCCGATCTCTGCGCGCTGCGGCAGGACACGCCTGTCTACACAACCGGTTCCCACGACACCGCATCGGCGGTAGCAGCCGTTCCCGCATCGCCGAACGAAAACTGGTGCTATATCAGTTCGGGAACCTGGTCGCTGATGGGAATGGAAGTGGACGAGCCGATTATCGACGACGATTCGCTCGCGGCCAATTTCACCAACGAATCCGGCGTGGCCGGAAAAATTCGCTTCCTGAAAAACATTCCCGGGCTGTGGCTGCTCGAAGAGTGCCGCCGCGCCTGGGCCAAAGAGGGCCGAGAGATCTCGTACCAGGAATTGATGGCGCAAGCGGCGGCTGCCGAACCGACTCGAACCGTATTGGATCTCGAAGAATTCGCTTCGCCCGGCAATTATCCCCGGCGAATCCGCGAACACTGTCTGAAAACCGGACAGCAAGCGCCCGAAAACCCCGGCGCGACCTGCCGCGTGATTCTGCAAACGCTCGCCGCGCGCTACAAGGAAGTCGTCGAACTGCTCGAACGTCTCACCGGCAAATCGATTCCGGTGATTCACATCGTCGGCGGCGGCTCGCGCAACCGTTTGTTGAATCAATTAGCCGCCGATGTGACCGGGCGGCGTGTTGTCGCCGGCCCGGCAGAGGCGACCGCCATCGGAAACGCACTTACGCAGGCGATGGGCGCGGGCGATCTGGGATCGATCGAGGAACTGCGCGCCATGGTGCGCCACTCGTTCGAGGTGGAAGAATTTACACCGAAAACCCACACCGAATCTTGAACGCCAGCCGCCAGCGATGCGCGTGTCCGGCGCGGGCCAGGCCGGACGCCGAAACTAAACATCGAGCTTAAGCGAGGAGGGCTATGCGCAGGCCGAGACAGGCTCTCGCATATCCCGCCGCAGTTCTTCGATAGTGGAAAGCAGGTCTTCAGCCGAAAAAGGCCGCAGCAGGTTTTGCGTGCAGGCGCCGTTCCGTTCCTGGTCTGGGTCGTTGACCAGGAGAACGGTCGGAAGATCCGGCGTCTCCCGGCGCAAACGCTCCAACAGACCTCCGGTGAGTCCCGGCTCATCGCCGGGGGCGATCGCCAGCGAAAGAAACGAGCTCCAGCACTCGAACAGATCGATCGCGGCCGCCGAAGCGGCCGCCTCCAACACACGATAATGCTGCGACTGAAGCGTTTTGACGATCAACCGGCGAATCGCCACATCGGGCTCGACCACCAGCGCCACAGGGTTTGCCGCCGGCCCGTTCGCGCAACGGACCGCGGCGCGCTCGGCACTGCGCTCGTTGAGCGTTTTTATTTTCGCCAGCAGCGTGGTGCGCTTGATACGAAGCAGGTCCGCGGCGCGCGCTTTGTTTCCTCCCGAGGCCGCGAGCGCCTGATTGAGCAGCGCGAGCTCGAAGCCGCTGACCGCTTCGTCGAAATCGATCCCTTCTTTCGGCACCATCGCGGCTGCGCGAGGAGTGCTGGTAGCCGCAATTCCCGCCGGACGCCTCGCCACCGCAAAATCACCCGTGCCCAGGAGGCGCCGTTCTCCGCTCAAGGCAAACGCCATTTGAATCGCGTGCTCAAGCTGGCGTACGTTGCCCGGCCAGTCCTGCTGCATCAAATACTCGACCGCATCCGGCGAAATTTCCTTCGGAGCCGAGTTCTCCGCCGCCCGAATCTTTTCCAGGAAATGCTCCGCCAGCAGCGGAATGTCCTCGCGCCTTTCGCGCAGCGGCGGCAGTTCAATCGGCACCACGTTCAGCCGGTAATATAAGTCCTCGCGGAAGCGGCGCTCGCGCACGGCTCTTTCCAGATCGATATTCGATGCCGCGATCACGCGCACATCCACCTTGATCGTTTCCGAAGCGCCTACCCGTTGAAACTCCTGTTCCTGCAGCACCCGCAGCAACTTCGCCTGCGCGTCGAGCGGCAGGTCTCCGATTTCGTCGAGAAAAATCGAGCTGCGGTGTGCCTGCTCAAAGCGGCCAATACGGCTGGCATACGCGCCGGTAAACGCCCCTTTCGCATGGCCGAATAGCTCGGTCTCGATCAGGCTCGCCGGAAGCGCGGTGCAGTTAACCGGCACCATGGGAAGCGAGGCCCGGTTACCGGCGGCGTGCAGCGCGCGCGCCACCATTTCCTTGCCCGTCCCGGTTTCCCCGCCAATCAGAACTGTGCAGCGCTTGGCGGCCACCAACTCGATGACTTCGCAAACCTGCACGAGCGCGCGGCTGCGGCCGATCAACAGCCGCCGCCACGGTCCATAGCGCCCGTCATCCGCCAGTTCTGGTCGTGTATGCTCCATCCGACAGTGGGGCCATGCCGAAAAGCGGCGTCCCCTTTTCCTCTTCGGCCCAATTCGCGGTTTCTTTACACCTCCGCCGGCTTCCGCTCGCGGAAATGCGCCGCATTCCAGGCTTCCTGCGCCACCCGTTCGAGTTCACGGTCCCACTCCTGCCGCCATTCCGCCATTCTCCGCTCCCGCATCTTGACCAGCAGCCGCACCGCCTGCTCGGCTGCAAGCACCCGCTTCCGCTGCTGCACAGCAACGTTTTCGGCCGTTTCCATCCGCTCCCGAATCGCCGTCCCGCGCGCCCTCAGCCCCAGCAAAAAGCCCGACAGCGCCCGCAACTCCACGGAGCCTGCTCCGCCCGGCGCCCGCTGCAGGAATTTACCTGCGTTCGCCCGCTCCTCGCCCAAATGCTCCAATGCCTGTTTCAGCCGCCGCTGCTCCGCGACAATCTGCTGCAACATCCGGCGCTCGGCTTCGAGTCGAGTCTCCCTCAGGCGCAGTACCGAATCCAGACGAAATTGAAATTGCTTCATGCCATTTTCAGTTTTCAGTTGTCAGAGAGCATGCCACAGGCACTGATGCCTGAGCACTGACAACTCCCTACAACGCATTCGCGACCTCGCCAAGCCCCTTGAGCGTCTCGTCCAGCGTGAACTTCTCTTGCGACCCCTGCTGCAAGAAGCTCATCGTCTTTTCGCGCGTCCGAATGCTCGCATCCAGCTTCGGATTCGACCCCGATACGTATGCGCCGAGCTGAACCAAGTCTTCCGAGCTGCGGTAGCAGGCGAGCGCCTCGCGCACTTTGCGCGCCGCCTCCCAATGCTCGCTTCCAGCCACTTGGGGCGCTACGCGCGAAATCGAACCCAGCACGTCGATAGCCGGATAATGCCCCGCCGCCCCCAATTGTCTCGACAGCACGATGTGGCCGTCCAAAATGCCGCGCGCCGCGTCCGCAATCGGCTCGTTCATATCGTCGCCTTCTACTAGCACGGTGAAAAATCCCGTGATCGAGCCCTTCTTGAAAGCTCCGGCACGCTCGAAGATTTTGGGCAGCAGTGCGAATACCGACGGCGTATATCCCTTCTGGCTCGGCGGCTCGCCGGCCGCCAGGCCGATTTCGCGCTGCGCCATGGCCAGCCGCGTGACGGAATCCATTACCAGCAGTACATTCGCCCCCTGATCGCGAAAATACTCCGCAACCGCCAGCGCGACAAAGCCAGCGCGCACGCGCAGCGGCGCCGGCCGGTCGGATGTCGCGGCCACCACCACCGACCGTTTTCTTCCCTCCGGCCCCAGCTCGCGCTCGATAAAGTGGCGTACTTCGCGGTTGCGCTCGCCAATCAGCGCAATGACCGACACATCGGCCGAATTCTGACGCGCCATCGCCCCCACCAGCGTGCTTTTTCCTACTCCGCTGCCGCCAAACAGGCCGACCCGCTGCCCCAGCCCGCACGGCAGCAGGCTGTCGATGGCGCGAATGCCAGTCACAAGCGGCGTCTCGATATGCTCGCGTTCAAGCGGTCCCGGTGGCGCCGCATAAAGCTCATACCGCGCCGCGGCCTCGATCGGCGGTCCGCCGTCAGCCGGCCTGCCAAAACCATCCAAAACCCGCCCCAGCAGCCCCGGCCCTACCGCCAGCTCCGAATCCTCGCCGCGCGCATAGATCGGGTCACCGCCCTCCAAACCGTCTATCTCCTCCAGCGGAATCGAGAGCACACGCCCGTTCCGAAACCCCGCCACCTGCGTGCGCACAATCCTGCCGCGCGCGGTATGGATCTCACAGAAACTGCCCATACGCGCCGCCGGCCCCCGGGACTCGACCACCAGCCCGGTGACATCGGTGACCGTTCCCCGCCAGCGCAGCAGCTCGCAGCTATCGAGCGCCGCCACAAAACGCCCCAGATCGATGGAATCGATCGGATCCATGAGCTCGATCGGTTCGGCCATCATCGCAAAGCCAGGCGGTCGGCAAACCCGCGGTCGATTTCCTGCAACTGCGTCTCTATCGAAGCATCCAGTTCTCCGGCCGAAGTTTCGAACAGAACGTCCCCCGGACGCAGAGACGAATCGGGAACCACTTCAATCGCGGGCGCCGCGCCGCTGTGTTCGAGACAGGCGCGAACGGTCTCCGCTCCAGCGGGGAAAATGCGGACCCGGTGCAGCTCACGGTTCTGCAGCCTTTGCAGCGCCGCGTGCGCCACGCCCTGAATCGCTTCGGGATCGGTCGCCAGTTCGCGCCTCAGAATGCGGCGCGCAATCGCAAGCGCCAGCTTCACCAATTCCATTTCCGCTTCGTTCCGCACCCGCCGCTTCAGAACCGCCAGCTCGCCGAGGGCCTGCGCCAGACGTTCCGCGGAGGCGTGTACTTCGCTGGCGGCCTCCTCCCGCGCCTGACGCAAACCTTCCTGACGTCCCATCTGCCGCGCCTCGGCCAGTTCCGCCTGGCGGTTGCGCTCGATCTCCTCCAGACGCCTTCCCAAAGCCGGTTCGTCCGCAGACGCACCGCTCCCTGGCAGCCGCTTGGTGCCAATCGGCTGTCCTGAACCGGCCGGCCGCCAGAAAACCGCATCCGCCTGCTCGGCGGCGCGCGCAATTTTGCACAACATCTCGAAAACCTCTTTAGTTGTCTTCCTCGATCCAGCCGCGGAGCACATTCGCCGCCATCGCCGGGTCGCGCTGGACAATTTCTTTCATACCCGCCCGCATGCTCTCGATCTTTTTCCCTAGCGGCGGCAATTGCAGCCTGAAAGGAGGCAGTTCAATCGGCGTCGACGGAGCCAAGCCGGAGCCGGATTCCCCGGCCACTTCCTCACTTCCGGACACGGCCGCTACCGGCTGCGAGCCGGATGCCTTGGCCCCGCTCGGGAGTGCCCGCTTTCCCTGCATTTCCACCTTGCGCCTCTTCTTTCTGCTCCGCAGCGCGAACAGCGCCACGATCATCAGAATCACCAGCGCTCCGGCCCCGGCCGCGAGCCAGCGCACATCGAACGGCAGCGGAAACGGAAAGAGCTGCGGCTTCTGCGGCGGGGCTACGGGCGGCAGCGGCGGAGCCGACTGATCGGAGAGCGTCTGCTCGAACGGCAGAGTCTCGATCACGAGCTGGTCTCCACGCTTCGGATCGAGCCCCAGCACTCCCGCCACCAGATCGTGAATCGCTTTGAGTTCGGCGGGCGCAGGCGGTACCAGCACCCGCTTCCGCTGCTTGCCCGTGCCCTGCCACTGAAGCGACTGATCCACCAGCAGCGCCGCCGAGATGCGCTTAATCGCCCCTTCCGGAATCTTTGTCTGGGTCACGGTCCGGGAAGTGTCGTAGGTAACATTTTCGGTCCGCCGGGTGGCCGTACGCGGCGAAGATGAGGGCCGCGCATCGGCCGGCGGACGCGGCAAATTCGATGCCGTTCCCGGCACGCCCCCCGTTGCCGCCCCGCCCGAAATGTCTTCCGACTTCTGCTGCGACACCATGACCGAACGCGTCGGATCGAGCACTTCCTGGTTCTGATCGGTGGTAGAAAAATCGCAATCGACCGCGACGCCCACGCGAAACTTACCCGGCCCCAACAGCGGATCGAGCGTGGATTCTACTTTCGCCGCCAGACTTTTTTCGATTTCCTGCTTGTAAGCCAGCATGCCGTCCGACATCCCGTCATCGTCCAGCAGCCCTTTATGCGACCGGCTGAGTAGGTCGCCGCGCATATCGACCACGGCCACGTGATCGGGCGTCAGCCCCTGAACCGCGCTCGCCACCAGGTTTTGGATCGCAATCACGTTTCGCGGCAGCAGAGCGGCTCCGGGCCGCAGCGAGACCAGCACGCTGGCCTTAGCGGGTTTGCGCGAATCCACGTAAACGGAATCTTTGGGGAAGGTCACATTTACACGCGCTTGCTCCACTTGGCTCAGTGTGCGGATCGTGCGCTCCAGCTCGCCCTCGATCGCGCGCTGATAATCGATATGCTGGGCGAAATCCGTGATGCCAATGTTGGTCTTGTCGAACAATTCAAAGCCGGGCCGGCCCGTTTGGGGCAGCCCGTCGGCCGCCATTTCCAGCCGCAGCTCGTCCACTTTTTCCGCCGGCACCGCAACCGTCTGCCCGCCATCCTCCAGCCGGTAATCGACCCCGCTCTGCTTCAGCTTCTGCACCACCGCTGCCGCATCGTCCGCCGCCATACCGGTGAACAACGGACGGAAATCCTGGTCATGCCTCCAACGCATCGCGCCCATGATCGCCGCGATCGAGAGCAGCGCTACTGCCAGAATGGCCGCCCGCTGCGGCCAGCTCAGCGCCGCAACCAGCTTTCTCAGTTGATCCATTTATGCCGGTCCGCCGTCCGCTCCCTCACGGTCGCGGTTCTGTTTGGGCAGCGGCGGCGGGCGGGCTTGAGCCCGCCCGGAGCTTCAACCCCGCCGCTGCTTTTCCAGGAATCGTCGAGTGCAGGGCTGAAGCCCCGCGCGGTCTCAAGCCCGCCCTTCAGTTTCATTACGCCCCTCAAAGCTGCATCTGCATGATTTCCTGATACGCGGACACGACCTTATTCCGCGCCTGCAAAAACATCTCGAACTGCAGATCGGCCTTCTCTGCAGAAAGGATCGCTGTGTGCAAATCCTCGTTCTTGCCGGAAAGAAAACCTTGGATCTGCTGGTCGGCGGTTGCGCGCGCTCCTTCTACCTGCTGAATCGCGGATTCGAGCACTTGTTTAAATGCGCCCCCTCCCGCGGGAGCCGTTTGACCCAGCGTGATGGGTTCGATCGGCGGCGGCGCGCCCAGTGAAGAAATCGGTATCGGCATGGCGTTAGCGGAACAGATCGATCGAGCGCTGAATCATGTCCTTCACCGACGAGATCGCCGAAACATTCGCGTCGTAACCGCGCGAGGTCTCGACCAGATCCACCATGTCCTCGGCCACGTTGATGCGCGGATACGCCACATAGCCATCCTTATTGGCGTCGGGCGACCCGGGCATATAGCGCATGATCGGCGGATCGTTATCGGTGACGATCTGGTTCACCTCCACCCCTTCCGTTCCCGCTTGAACCGCCGTTCCAAAGGCGGACGAAAACGGCGATTCGAGCGGTTCACTCTGAAACACGACGTCGCGGCGCTTGTAGGCCCCGCCTTGCGCCGTGCGCGTGGTGTCGGCGTTGGCGATATTTTCGGTCAGCACTTCGGCGCGTACCCGCTCGGCCGACATGCCCGAGGCGCTCACCGCCAGCGTGGAAAACAAGCTCATGATCCGTTGCTCCCTCCCTTGATCGCCATGCGCGTCAATGCGAGCTCGGAGCTAAGGAAATGCGACGCGACGCTGAAGCGCAACTGATTCTCCGCCAGCAGCCGCGATTCGCGCTGCAAGCTCACGTTGTTTCCGTCGTCTTTAAGCGTCAATCCCTGTACGTCCTCCACCTGGGGCGGCAAGCCCGACAAAGCGTCTTGAAACGCACTTTCGAAATCGATGTCTTGCGTCTTATAACCCGGCGTATCGGCGTTGGCGATATTCGAAGCCACCAGAGACTGCCGCTCAGTGAGCAGCGTCATGTAGGCGTTGAGATTTCCTGCGATCGGATCTAGCAGCATGGCTTTCGCGAGTCATGATGCAAGTGGAGTGCCATTGGGCCGGTTTTCGGTATTCAGTTATCAGTTTTCAGTTTTTCGCTGAATACGGGACAACTGATAACTGACGACTGATAACTGTACGTCATTTTCCTGACGCCT
>JBOGMI010000345.1:0-1853 GCA_050746645.1 Bryobacteraceae bacterium
GCTGGCAGCTCAGCAGCATTGTCACTATCGAGAGCGGCGGCCCATTTTCGGTGAGAAGCGGTGTGGATAATTCTCGTTCCGGCCCCACCACGAACTCAGGAACGAACGACCTCGCCGACCAGATCACCGCCGATTCCTCGCAGCCGGCCGGCGTCAACTTTATGGAGAAATACTTCAACACAGCGGCTTACGTCCCGAATGCGCTTGGGACCTTCGGCGATAGCGGCCGCAACAGCCTCACTGATCCCGGATCATGGGTATGGAATTTCGGTCTATTGAAGGACATTCCCATCACGGAACGCGTTCGGACCCAGTTCCGCTTCTCGGCCTTCAACTTTCTGAACCATGCCAACTTCGGCGGGCCTGTAGTTACGTTGACGAATCGGAACTTCGGCCGCATCCTGAGCGCGGATTCGCCCCGTGTGATTCAATTTGCGCTGAAGCTCATGTTTTGAGCGTAATTGATTAGCGAGAAGCCACTGGAGTGACAGGAGCGAAGAACGACAAGAGGGCTTGAGAAACTGTTCGCCCAGTGCCTTCGGATTTCTTTCGGGCGGTCTGCGCAAGGCTGACAAAGACGGCGAACGCGTCGGCGCCACGCTGGTTTCTGGAGCAATGCGACACCTTGCGGGCAATGACGGCTGGTCGCAGAATGCGTTCGGCGCGGTTGTTAGTGGGTTCTACGCCCTCGGTTTTCAGGAAGCGCAACAAGTGGCCGCGATCATGCTGGAACCCGATCCCATCCAGCAACCGCTGGTTGTCGCGATCGCGCAGAATGCGATGGCGAAGGTGGCGGGTCAGTTCCTGGCCCAGTTTTTCAGCGCACTCCTGGAACTGTACCGCGTTGAGGCCGCCGCCGCGCGCATGCCAGAGCGCAAGCCCCTGCCGCAGCAATTTCATCAAAATCTCGCCGAACCGGCGCGCCGGTCCCTGCTTTCTGTCCACCACTTCACGGATGTTCCGCAGTATGTGCGCCAGGCACTTCTGCTGGGCCACTCCGGCAAACTCCTCGGCGTCGTAGCTTTTGCCTCGGTCGGTCACCATCACCCCGCCGTAGTTGCTCGGGATAATTTCCCGAACCTCTTGGTTGCGATGCTGGCTGCGAATCTGATAAACCGTCGCCTCATCCGTGTCGAAACCCATCAGAAAGGCGCTCTGCCCGCCCACTCGCCAGCCGGTATCGTCGGTATGCACCGCGGGGGCCTCTGGCACCCGATCGCGCAACTCCCGACAAGCCATCCCCAACGCCCCCTCCGCGCGCTGCACCGCATCCTGAGTGATGGCACTCTGGGTGAGGGAAATACCCGTCAGTTCGTGGAGCACGGCGGGAACCTTCCGCACCGGAATCCCGATTGCGTAGTGCAGCGCGTGGGCCGCCGCCATTACTCTCGCCCCTACTCGGTGCGCCGTGGCTCCGACTTGATCCTCGGCCAAACCCGGTGCGGTTCCGCGCACCCTTTTGCCACACCGCCGGCAGCGGCACACCGGCACTCGATAGGCTGTGATCGTCGGCTGCGGTTGGCTTGGCAGATCGGTGACCGTCGCTACTTCTTCCCGCTCCTGCTCCAGCATCCCACCGCAATCCGGGCAGTTTGCCGGCGCCTGCGCAATCACCGTTTCTGTGGGCCCTTGGACCGGCGCCGCGCGACGCGTAAACGGCCCCTGTCCCGGTTTGCGGCCGGGAGGCTTGGGATTTTCCACTCGCTTTCCTTTGGAGAACGGGGCCGCCTGACGTTTGCCCCCGCGCCGCAGTTGCTCGACCTCATCCCGCAGTTCCGCGATCAGCCGTTGCTGCTCCTCGATCGTCCGCTGCTGGCTGGCGACGATCTCCAACAACTCCTCCCGACTCAGCG
>JBOGMI010000346.1:0-1515 GCA_050746645.1 Bryobacteraceae bacterium
GCCAGGGTTCTTCGATCGTGCATGCGCCTCCGATGCGTTCGCGTGCTTCGAGCACCAGCACGCGTTTTCCCGCGCGAGCAAGATAGGCCGCACAGGTGAGCCCGTTGTGTCCCGCGCCGACAACGATGGCGTCCCACCGCCGCGCCGCAAGCTTCCGCACCGGTGCCGGCAGCCCAATCAGCCCTAACTGCTCCACAGCCGAGTTCATAACTACGCAAACTGAACCACAAACGTCGCCACCGAACGCGCTGGAATTTCTATCCGGCCCTGCGAAGAAACCGCAGGCATCTGCTTCAATTCGTAACCGGCCGTATCGGACGTTATATAGGGCGTAATCGATTGCAACTTCCAGTGGCGCTTGCCTAAGTGGAAACCGAGCCGGCGGAAGTGGGGCCCTGCACTCATATTCACGTAGACCGCGACGATCTGCCGCTCGGCATCGTTCTTGTACGCCGATCCCATGATGCCTTCGATAGCTTCGCCGGGAACGGTCATCTCCACGCGGTGCATGCCGGGCCGCACGAAGCGGCTGTAATTGCCCAGCGCCCAAAGCAGCCGCGCCGGATAGATAAATTCTTGGTCGCCCGGTTTTTTCCAGTCGGTATAAATGAGGCCGTCTTTGAAGTTGCCGTTGGATACCGCGAGCCACCATTGCCAGGCCGAAACTCCAACCAGCGTCAAATCCAAATGAATGATCCGCGCGACCTCGAGCGCGGTCTTCATGGTTAAATCGCGCCCGCGCCCGCCCTTGCCGTCGCTGCCGGTGAGGATACAGTATTCGCTCATCCAAAGCTTGCAGCCGGGAAATTCGCGGAACTTCTCGGCCAGTTTCGTTCGATTCGGCACCAGCTCGCCGGGCACGCGGTCCGAGCCGTAATCGTGATAGCTGATGCGCCGCGACATGATCGCCTTCGTTTTCGGCTCGCCAAGAAAAGCGTCGAGATAATTGCCGTAGGGCGCGTTCCACGTTGCCGTGGCATGGGCATCCAGTTGCCACATGTCTTGCAACGACCCACTCTCAAGCGCAGCGATTTCCGTGGGCGAATTCCGCCGTTTCAGTTCGGCATACAAGGCGCGCAGAATCCGCTTGATGTCGTCATTGCAGGCCCGGTTTCCTTCCTGCGAATGTCCGGCCCAGTTCCACTGCGGCTCGTTCACCGGGCTGACATAGTCGAACCGAATCCGCTGGCTTTCGTCTCGATTGTTGCGGAAGTGGCCCAGAATGTCCGCGAGATAGCGAGCATACTGGCCCTCGTAGCCGGGCTTGAGATTGGTCGTGTATCCGGTCTTATCGCAGAACGTCAATCCGTTGCGCGTCATGCGCTCGGGCGGGCTGTTCACAAATCCGAGAAACCGCGGCACGCCGCGAGCTTTCGCTGCGCCCAAGAACCAGCGCTGTCCGGCCTGACGCGTCCAATCGTAGTGCCCTTCGCCCACCTCGAAGGTCTCCGCCGTTCGCCACGGATTCGTGATCTTGGGATTAATCCCGCCGCCGATGTTGAACCGCCAGCAGGA
>JBOGMI010000347.1:0-3480 GCA_050746645.1 Bryobacteraceae bacterium
CAACGGTTTGCCGGTGCGCGAAGTGGCCGAAGTCACGGGCTTCCCCGAAATGCTCGATGGCCGCGTCAAGACGATTCACCCGCGGATCGCAGGCGGCATTCTTGCGATGCGCTCCAATCCGGAACACATGCGCGCGCTCGCCGAGCACGGCATTCCCGCGATTCAGATGGTCGTGGTGAATCTGTATGAGTTCGAAAAATATGCCGGCAAACCGGACGTGACTCGCGAAGAGCTGATCGAGAACATCGACATCGGCGGACCGACCATGATCCGCGCCGCAGCCAAGAATTTTCAGGATGTCGCTGTCGTGGTTTCTCCTGCGCAGTACGATGCGCTCGCGGCGGAGTTAGAGCGCAGTGGCGGAGAACTGGCGGCCGCGACGCATTGGAAACTTGCGCAGGAAGCCTTCACACACACCGCGGCTTACGATACGGCGGTTTCCGCGCGTCTGGCGCAAATCGATGCCGAGGGCAAGACGGTACAGGAAGACTTGCCATCGCGCCTGCAAATCTCCATTCCGCGCACCGCCAGCCTGCGCTATGGCGAGAACCCGCACCAAAAGGCCGCGCTCTATAGCTTTCATCGCGGCGGCGTTGCCGACGGAGAGCAGCTTCACGGAAAAGAGCTTTCCTATAACAATCTGGTCGATCTGGACGCCGCTTGGCAGCTTGCTCGCGAATTCCAACAGCCGGCGGCGGCGATCATCAAGCACACCAATCCCTGCGGCTGCGCTGAGCAGCCCACGCTCGCGGGCGCCTACATCAAGGCCCTCGAGGCGGACCCGGTTTCGGCCTATGGCAGCGTGCTGGCGTTTAATCGCGAAGTGGACCGCGAAACCGCCGCGGCGGTGCGCCAGTTGTTTGTAGAGGCGGTGGCCGCGCCGTCGTTTTCCGAGGAAGCGATGGCCATTCTCAGCGGCAAAAAGAATCTGCGGATGGTGAAGATCCGGCCCGCCGCAAGCGGCGATCTGGTGATCAAGTCGATCTCGGGCGGACTGCTTGCGCAGACGGCGGATTCCGCTACCCTCGAAGCAAGCAAGCTCGAGGTGAAAACCGGGCGGCCACCCACGCCGGAAGAAATGCAGGCGCTGCTGTTCGCCTGGAAAGTTGCCAAGCACGTAAAATCGAACGCCATCGTCTACGCGCGCGCGGGGCAGACGGTCAGCGTCGGGGCGGGACAGATGAGCCGCGTGGATAGCGTCAAAGCCGGCGTGATGAAGGCGATTCTGCCGCTCAAAGGCGCGGTGCTCGCCTCCGATGCCTTCTTTCCGTTTCCCGATGGCGTCGAAGAAGCCGCCGGGCATGGCATTACCGCCGTGATTCAGCCCGGCGGCTCGGTGCGCGACGCAGAAGTGATCGAGGCGGCAAATCGCCTCAACTTAGCCATGGTGTTTACAGGAGTGCGGCACTTCCGGCACTGAGGTACTACTTCAGAACAACGACATCTGCGCGTCGGGTGGTTGGGGCGGCGGGACGCGGAGCAGGTCGCGTGCCGGGATGCCGGCGCGCCGACGAATGCGCTCGGTCAGTTCCCGGAGCCGGCGGCAATAGCTGCCGTTCATATAAGCGCTGTCTGCAAACATTTGCTCGTAGCGGTGCAGGTATTCTGGAAATCTCTCGGCCAGAAACGGAAAGAAAACCCGCTGCGCGCAGGGCTTCAGAAAGAGCACGCTGGCGCCGAAGTGGTCCGCGCCGGCGGCTTTCGCGGCTTTGGCCACTGAGGCAAGATTCTCCTCGGAGTCGGTGAGAAACGGTAGCACAGGACTGGCGATCACGCCTACCGGTACGCCCGCAGCCGACAATTCGCGCACCGCTTTGAGGCGCAGTTCGGGGCGCGGCGCGAAAGGCTCCATCAAGCGGGCGAGATTGGTATCGAGCGTTGTAACCGTGAGCGTAACGTGCACGCTGTTTGATTCGGCAAGTCTGCGAAGCTGTATGACATCGCGCACAACGAGGTTGGATTTCGTGGTGATGAAAACGGCCGCGCCGCGAACGGCGCCGAGCGCTTCGAGCACTTCCCGAGTGCGGCCGAAGCGGCGTTCGGCTGGCTGGTAAGGATCGGTTGCGGTTCCCACGCCGACGCTTTGGCCGGGTTTGATCGCGCGAAGCTCTGCGGCAAAGGAGCGGGCGTTCCAATCCTTCGCGTAAATTTCGGTCTCGAACGCTTCGGGGTTGCGGCGCTCCATAAATTCGTGCGTGTAGCGCGCGTAGCAGTACTTGCAGCCGAACTCGCAGCCGCGGTAGGGATTGATGGTCCAGTGAAACGGAACACGCCGCGAGTCGCAGCGGTTCAGCCACTTGCGCGTGGGCAGAGTACGATACTCGACGCGGCGTTTTTCTTCCAGCACAGCGCCGGAGGCGGCGAGGCGGGCGATACCGATGAGATTTTCCACCCGCTACTATTTTCGTCTTTTGTTCGCCAGCGTGTCAAGCCGGCTTGACAGCTTTTCTTTGCGAGGCGATCAATCCCAGCGCCAGGCAAAACCCGGCGACCCAGCCCGCCAGAACATCGGTGGGCCAATGCACGCCCAGATAGATACGCGTAAATCCGATCATGAGCGGCAGTAAGATGGCAACGGCTAAGATAAAGCCGCGCGGCAGGCGGCGCCGCACTAGCGCCATCAGGACGACCGCGAACACCAGATAGCACGTGGTCGAATCGAGCGAGTGCCCGCTGGGAAAGCTCCAAGAGGTAGGTGTATGGATGCCGAACCAAGGATGCGGCCGGACGCGGCGCACCAGTTCCTTGGCTATTTCGAGCAACACGGCCGCGGCGATGAAGGCAGCGATCGGAAACCAGGTCAGAAGTCTTAGCCCACGGCTCCAGAGAAAGATAGACAGCACAATGGCAAACACCGGAAGCGGATATTTGCCGAGTTGCGTGATCGCTTTGCAGGCTTTGGTGAGCGGCGGCGAGGCTTGCGCATGTACCGCGGCGCGGACCGAGGCATCGAAATGAGCCGCGTCCGGCCGCAGCCAGTGAAAGATGCAGAACTCGGCGATTACGAGCACGATCGCCGCAACGATGAATCCAATGACAGCGGGAGCGAGCACCTCCGCGGTGCGCCGCCGGTCCCACGCTTTGCGCGCCCCCACGCTAGATAGAGTACTCATTCGTATCGGAGCGCCTCCACCGGATCCAGGCGTGCGGCTTTGCTGGCCGGCCAGATGCCGAAAAACAAGCCGGTTCCGGCGGAAACAACGATCCCGAGCACAGCCGCCCACAGCGGCACCATTGTCGGCAGGCTGGAGAAGACCAGCCCCGCAATCAGAGAAATCATCCACCCGAAGGCGATTCCCAGAACTCCTCCCATCGCGGTGAGCACAACGGCCTCCAGAAGAAATTGCAAAATAATATCCGAGCGCCTGGCGCCGATCGCTTTTCGAACGCCGATTTCTTTGGTGCGTTCGGTGACCGACACCAGCATAATGTTCATCACGCCGATTCCGCCCACCAGCAGCCCGACCGAGCTGAGCACCA
>JBOGMI010000348.1:0-1137 GCA_050746645.1 Bryobacteraceae bacterium
CGTGGCCCTTCAGCTCACGGAGGGCCAGTACAATGAATGCATTGTCGGAATCGTCGGAACGCATCGCGAGAACGGCTTCCGC
Source organism: Bryobacteraceae bacterium (assembly GCA_050746645.1). GTDB lineage: Bacteria > Acidobacteriota > Terriglobia > Bryobacterales > Bryobacteraceae > Bog-105. The sequence continues at coordinate 83 of JBOGMI010000348.1, forward strand.
TTGATCGGCATCCGCTTTGCGTAGAGTTTCAAGCGCATTCGCATCTCCGATGATCAGATCTGCGGCGTCGATGTCTTCGGATTCCGGCGCTTTAGGAAGGATAAAGACCACTGCGTTGCCGCGCTTTTTGAATTCGCGATACGTATTGTAGGCGAGCGGCGTATTGCCAATCACAATGAAATGTCCGGAGTGTTTCACGCGTCTCTCTTTCCGAGTTGTAAGCCGAGTAACCAGCGGCGCCGCGATTGCCGTTAGCGAGGTGGCAAAAACCGCAAGTCCCAGAATAATGACCGAAGCCGCAAACAGTTTCGCTTCCGCTGCTTTGGGAACGATGTCGCCATAGCCCACCGTGGACATCGTCACTATGGAATAGTAGAACGCTGTCGCTGGATCTTTGATCGGCGGCGCAAACTGGTCTCCAAGATAGAGGCTTCCGAACACGGCATAAATCAATAGCAGCAAGGCGCTCGCGACCGCGAATAGCGTTCCTGCCGCAACGCTGCTTCGCTCGAACCAACGGTAAGAGATCAGCAGGGCGACCAGCAGGAGCCCGTCGTAGTAAACCAGACCGGTGTGCCGCGAATAGAGATGAGTCGCTGCACTGAGGACCAGGCACGCGGTCAGGATAATGGCGATGATCCATGCAAATCGCGAGCGAAAGAGCAGCCCCACGGACATGATCAGCATGGCCACGCCGATCAAGACAAAGGGCATGCTCGCGGGCTGGAAGTCAGCTATGTGCTTCGGAAAATCGGAGAGAAGAACAGCGCGCTCCGACGAAAAGATGATCCAGAGGAGCAAACAGCCGATCGCGGCAAGTGCCGTGGCCAGCGGAATGTGCGGAAACCAGTAGCGCACGCCCACCACACGGCCGGCTGTGACCATTGCGCGCCGCAAGCGGGCCATGCTGCCTACGCTGAAGGGCAAGCGTGCGATTTGCCCTCCTGCCGGTGGGCCCTTGCCAGGATCCCTGTTCATGGCGAAATTCATGATACGATATCGGCGCGATGGTGCCCCGGCAGCTTTGATCCGTGTTGAGCGTTTAATGCTCGCCC
>JBOGMI010000349.1:0-2763 GCA_050746645.1 Bryobacteraceae bacterium
CGATTCCCGCGCGGCGAACCGGGTGCGAAAAGCCCTCGGGCGCAACGTTGAGCGAGGCGCCGATGGGCTCCGAGCGCGCGGCAATCACGGAGCCTTCCGAGATCATGCGCAGCGATTTTTTCTCGCCTGTGCCGCTGGATGCGTTTTCCATCCGCCCGCCACGGGCGATGAGCCGGTATTCGCCCGCGCTCCAATCGATAGTGTCGGCGACCGCCGGCGAATAGAGCGACAGCAGCCAATATAGGACAGCGCCGGATTCGGCCCCCGGGCGGTTGGCGTTGATGGCACGCGCCAGCTTCGGCATTAGGATCGCGGGCCATTGGCCGCGCCGGATTTCGGGCGTCTGGGCATGGCCCCAGCCGCTCGTGCGGCGCGCTCCCAATCCGCTGTCGGCGAGCAAGCGAAAAGCGCCGGCGAGCCGATCGGCCCATTCCGATTCGGCAGCATGGTCGCGGAAACGAATCACGGTCCAGAGTCCCGAGGTTGGCTCAAATTCGATACAGGCCAGCGTAGAGGCGCCGCTCGAAAGCCCCGTGAGCCGGTCAACCGCGGCGGTCGAGCGCGAGCCGATGCGTAACGGAGCCGCGCTCGGACGGTCTCGCCGCAACAAGCAGCCGCTTTCGGGATCCGGCAGCCATTGGTCGGCTAACACTTTCTGCCCCGTAAGGATCGACTCGATCAGCGGCAGCGGTACGAATCGCGCGGCGCTCCAGCGCAATTTGCTCAACAGCAGCGGACTTGGCGAGGTCACGAGCGTTGCCGGCGGCGGCCAGACGGTAGCGGGCGGCGGCGCAAACAGGGTATCGGCTTGAAACGGAAACAGCGAACTCCAGGCCAGCGCCGGCGTCTCCGAACGCGTGGTCGCCTGCAACCAAGGCTCAAGAAAGCCCAACTGCCGCATGGCGAGGGTGAGGGCGGAATACAAGCGATCGCTGCGAAACGCGGTATCGAGACGATCCTGCGCGCCATCTCCCGGACCGTAGCGCCAGGGCCCGAGCGGCCGCAGGCGAATCAGCATCGCCGGCTGCATCGGATCAAGCAAGCTTTCCGGCAAAATCGTCGGCCGAGGCGAGCGATTGTAGCGCGGGCAAATCGGCGTTTTCGAGCAGAGTGGCTTCTGCAGCGCCCGTGGCGTAGTAATCCTTGCCGCGCCAAGCCAGCCGAAGCGCGCTGAAGCCAATGCGGCCGCTGCCCCGGCTGCCGCCACCGCCAAGCGCGTCGTCTTCGAGCAAGCGCAGGCCTTGCGCCACACGCGCGAGCAGCGGCTTGTCCTCTTCGCAGAGCACGTCGAGGATCATGCGAAAGCGGAAGCGTGCGCCGGAGGGAACCCGCTCCAGCGTGCGCGGATTGGCCTGCGAAGTGATGCGATCGACCGCATTTTCGCTCTTCACTTCGGTCAGCTCGTCGTCCAGATTCTCGCGCATCTGCGGCGTGATGCTGTCCACAACCAGCGGCGCATCGTACACCGTAAGCCGCGCTGGCGTTGCAGCCAGCGATTCGGCTCCTTCGCCCGCAACCCGCTCGACACGCCCCGCGTTGCGCCCGAACAGAATGCAAACTTCGTCGTCGGGGCGGTCGCTCTGATGGATACGAACCTCCTGGCCTTTGCGCCGGGAGAGAAACACCAGTTCGCTCGGAATGGCCAGTCCAAGCGTCTGTTCGAGGAGCGAGCGCAGGCGTCCGCGCAGCGAGCTGCCCGGAATGTACGGAATGCCGAAGGCGTCTTTGACCACCGGATTGTCGGCGCCGCCGATTTCGAGCGAGCCTTTGCCGGCTCCGATGTGGAGGCCCGTTTGGCACTGAATCTCGCCTTCGAGAACGAGCTTGCCGAGAAATGTCAATTCCGTGGCTGCGGTATGGGAACTCATGCGGATGTCCTTATTCGTTGTAAGCCCAGTTATTCGTTATAAGCAATGATGGCTTCAAACAGGTCGCGGAAACGCTGGTAGCCGCGCGCGTCATTCTTGCGCGTCACCTGAAGCAGCAGCCGCTCCAGAATGTCCAGGCTGCGTAGCGAATGCCGCGCGACCGTGTAAGCCAGGCGAGCGCGCACCATGACGAATTCGTGCTGGCGCTGGTTTTCCGGAGCGCGCGTGGCGCGGCGGATGGCGTTGTACAAGCGGCGGAGCTGGCTCTTGGTGCCGGAATCCATGTCGCGCATGCGGCTGACGACGACGTGAGCCTGGTTGTCGAGATAAAGGCTGTCGGCGATGAGCTTGTCGAGATCGATTTCCGGCGGACCTTCGCGGCGCTCGCCCGGCCGCCCGCCGGGACCTCCGCGTCCGCGCTCGCCCGGACGCGCACCCCGGTTTTCCCGCGGCGGCCGCTCCCCGCTTCTGCGCTCTTCGCTCTTCTTCTCTTCTACTTCAGGCATATGGATTCCTTTCTACTCAAGCGCCCCTGCCTCGATTCCTGTTCCGGCCGCCAAACGCGCCCATTCCAGCGCGACGCGCGCTGAGGGCTGCAACTTCCATCCGCTGGTCCGCGCACCGGTCAGTCCGCCGACAATCGCATTGCGCACCCCGGACGCTTCCCGAGTAGGCGGGGCGGGAATCACGCGCGAAACCCGCATATAGGTCCGCCACGGTTTCTCCATCCGCACCGCTTTCGCACGCCGCCCGCCACGAGCCGAGAACGCTTCGCGGTAAACCGAAGCCAGATCGCCGATGTAGCCCGGCGAATATCCATACTCGCGCACCAGGCGGAGCAAGCTGGAAGCCAGGTCTTCGGCATCGCGTAGCCGCTTCGTTTCGAGTATGCGTC
>JBOGMI010000350.1:0-2669 GCA_050746645.1 Bryobacteraceae bacterium
ACGCGCGCATTCTGGACGATTTGAGCGAAGCCGCGCCGCGTGTGCCGCAAACGGAACTTCGAAGTTTGCTGGGCTGTTTTCTCTTCAGCGAAGACGACGCTTTCAAGCGCATCGGCGTGCTCTCGGGCGGCGAGCGCAACCGCTACGCGCTCGCGCGCATGCTGGTGCATCCCTCGAATTTCCTGCTGCTCGACGAGCCCACGAATCACCTCGACATGCGAGCCAAGGACGTGCTGCTCGATGCGCTGCGGGAATACTCCGGCACCATCGTTTTCGTTTCGCACGACCGCTACTTCCTGGAGCATCTGGCGACGCGCGTTTTCGAAGTGGCGGACGGCGAAGTGCGCGTGTATCCGGGCGCGTACGCGGATTATCTTTGGCGCAAGCAAGGCGGCGCGGAACAGGCCCCGGAGCCCGATGATGTGCAACCGGCCGCATATCCGGACGAGAGCGTGCGCCGCGAACAGAAAAGGATCAATCCGATTAAGCTGAAACAGATGCGGGACGACGCCAAGCGGCTGGAAGAGCGCATCTCGGAGCTGGAAGCGGAAATTCAGCAGTCGGAATTGGCGTTTTCCGACTTTGCCGGACCGGAGGAAGCCCAGCGGCTCGCGAACATGCTGGAGGTGCGGCGCGTGGAACTGGAGCAGGCAATGGCAGACTGGGAAGACGTCACCGTCCGCATCGAGGCGACGGCATAAACAGACATGCGATACATACTCGCCCTCGACCAGGGCACCACAAGTTCCCGCGCTGTCCTGATGGGGGCAGACGGCGAAGTAAAAGCAGCGGCACAGAAGCCGTTCCGGCAGATCTATCCCAAGCCGGGGTGGGTCGAACACAATCCCGCCGAGATCTGGTCTTCGCAGATCGGCGTCGCACAAGAGGTCTTGCAGCAGGCCGGCGCGAAGGCAGCCGATATCGCCGGCATCGGCATCGCGAATCAGAGAGAAACCGCGATCGTCTGGGATCGCAAAACCGGCGAGCCGGTCTACAACGCGATTGTGTGGCAGGACCGGCGAACTGCCGAATTCTGCGACCGGCTGCGCGCCGGCGGCCACGAAGAGCTTTTGCAAAAGAAAGCGGGCCTGGTCAGCGATGCTTATTTTTCGGGCAGCAAGGTTCGCTGGATGCTCGACAACGTTCCCGGCGTGAGGGAGCGCGCCGGGCGCGGCGAACTGGCCTTCGGCACCGTCGATAGCTGGCTGATTTGGAATCTGACCAACGGTGCGCGGCACTTGACCGACGTCACCAACGCTTCGCGGACCATGCTGTTCAACATTCAAACGCAGCAGTGGGACGATGAACTGCTGAATCTGCTGCAAGTGCCGCGCTCGCTGCTGCCGGAAGTGGTCGGCTCCAGCGAAATTTGTGCCAAAGCATCGGGGCTGCTCGAAGGCGCGCCAATCGCGGGCATTGCGGGCGATCAGCAGGCGGCGTTGTTCGGCCAGATGTGTACGCAAGTGGGAATGGTGAAATGCACTTACGGCACCGGCGCGTTTCTTCTGCTCACGACCGGCGAGCGCCCGGTCTGGTCGCGCAACAAACTGCTGACAACGATCGCCTGGCGCATCGGCGGCAAGACGGAGTATGCGCTCGAAGGCAGCGTGTTCATTGCGGGGGCCGTGATCCAGTGGCTGCGCGACGAGCTGCAGATCATCGGCAGCGCGGAAGAGAGCGAAGAACTCGCCGCCAGCGTGACCGATACCGCGGGCGTCTATGTGGTTCCGGCGTTTGCCGGGTTGGGCGCTCCGCACTGGGATCAATATGCGCGCGGCGCCATTCTGGGGCTGACCCGCGGCGCGAACCGTGCGCACATTGCACGCGCGGCGCTCGAGGGCATTGCCTTTCAAGTCGCCGGCGTGGTGCAAGCGATGGAGGAGGATGCGGGCGTTCGGTTGAAGGAACTGCGAGTGGATGGAGGCGCAGCGCGCAACAACTTGCTGATGCAGATGCAAGCGGACCTGCTCGGAGTAACGGTGACGAGGCCGGCGAATCCCGAAACGACGGTGCTCGGTGCGACTTATCTCGCGGGATTGGCAGTTGGTTATTGGCCGGATCGGGAAACCATCGCCAAGATGTGGAAAGCCGACCGGCGCTTCGTTCCGCTCGTTGATGCGGCGGAAAACCAGCGGCGGCGCGCAGGCTGGCAGCGCGCGCTGGAGCGCGTCCGCCATTGGGAAAACGGATGATTACCGTGGCGCACGCACTCTTGCGGGCGGGGCGCCCTCGGGGCCCGAGACTCATCTCGATGCTGAGCTTGTGAGCACCTTACGGGAAGACGCGCTGCGCGAGATCGGCGCGGGGCGGGAATGGGATGTTATTGTCGCCGGCGGCGGCGCCACTGGTTTAGGAACTGCGCTCGAATCGGTCTCGCGCGGATACCGCACGCTGCTGCTGGAGGCCGAAGATTTTGCCAAAGCCACCTCCAGCCGCAGCACGAAACTGGTACACGGCGGCGTGCGCTATCTGCGGCAAGGCAATATCAAGCTGGTGCGGGAAGCGCTGCGCGAGCGCGGCCGCATGCTGCGCAATGCCCCGCATCTCGCGCACCGGCGCGCGTTCGCGATTCCCGCGTATGCCTTATGGGAGCTGCCTTTTTACGGCGCGGGGCTTTCCGCTTACGATGTGCTGGCCGGCAGCGAAAGTATCGGCCGCTCGCGGTTGCT
>JBOGMI010000351.1:0-6827 GCA_050746645.1 Bryobacteraceae bacterium
GAACAAATGCGCATGCCCGGATACAGCGCAACCGGCATGATGCCTAGGTTGCTCAATTCAAGCGTCGCCTTGCCGCGCCAGCCGGGATCGAACAATCCGGCCGTGCCGTGTACGATGATTCCGATGCGCCCCAGGCTGGAACGGCCTTCCAGCCGTCCTAATATGTCGTCGTCCAGCTCGAGCGATTCCTCTGTAATCGCCAGCGCGAACTCGCGCGGTTGGAGCACGAACGGCTCGCCTTCCTTGACCTGAATCGGCCGCATGATGTCTTGAATGGCGCCCGTTTCGCGCACGTCGATAAATGCGTGCCGGCTGTGCTCGAACACGCTGAATTCCTGGCCCAGCCGGAAATCGACCGAGCAACTGCCGAACTGCTCCGGCGACAGACGAGGCGTGATTGTAATCTTGCCGGATTCGATGTAGCGCCGAATATCGACATCGGAAAGAACCATAGGGAGAGGCCCGCGCGAACAGCCATCCTAGCATGCGCGGATGCTATATTGAGGTGGTCACGCGCGCCCGGCGCGCAAGCTGTGGGCGGCTAGCTCAGCTGGGAGAGCACCACGTTCGCAACGTGGGGGTCGTGGGTTCGAATCCCATGCCGTCCACCAGGCTGTAAGTTTATTGATTCCCTTGGATTTATTCCTTGATTTGATGGACGTGGCCCCAAGAGCGATGCCGTCCATCATCAATAAATCGAGCGATTTCAACCGCTTGCGGATGACGGGTTTCTGTCATGATAGACAAATCCGCCAGAATTCGACCAAATTCTAGATTCTAGTCCCAGTTGGCGTGCGTGGAATTGCTACGCTCACACAAGGTGATCTCATCGTGCCGGAGATACTTCTTGTGCGCGAAAGACGTACAGTCCGCTTTTATATCGTGGGGCTCAAACTTCGGTGCCTGCCGCGACGCGAAAGCATCTCAACAGGCCCGGGCTGCGAACCGGCTCTTGTTCTCATCCGATATTTGGTGTGAACCCAAACGTCGCCGCATTAATGCCATGAGCTCGTCGCGAAAGGCTGTTTCTTGGCGGCAGGATCCGGTTCCCGATGCTCTATTGGGTAGCGGGACGCCGGTTGCGCATATGTTCGATTTAATTGTAGGATTGCGATATGCGACGCGACCACCGGAACGCCTAGCGGCGCCTTTTCGAGATCGCTGAAGGGCAGCAAGGCTTCTTCACGGCGAAGCAGGCGAAGACTGCCGGTTTCGCTGAAAACACCCATCCCTATCATGTACAGGTCGGAAACTGGATTCGTGAACATCGTGGCATCTGCCGGCTCGCCCTGTTTCCTCCGGCGGACCACCCGGACCTGGTGAAATGGGCGCTGTGGTCAAAGAATCGCGATGAGGTGATGGAGGGCGTCTACAGCCACCAGACGGCCCTGAGCCTGCATGAGCTGCCGGACCTGAATCCGGCCAGGATACACATGACTGTTCCACCGCATTTCCGTCGGAACAGCGAGATTCCTGCGATTCTCGTGCTTCACTACGCGGAGCTCGCAGACAAAGATATCCAGACTACGCGGGGATTGAAGTATACGCGGCCACTACGAACTATTCTGGACCTAATCGAAGCCGATACTATTGAGCACATGTTTCTGCGGCAAGCCCTGAGGCAAGCTCTTGATCGCGGCTTGATTACCCGACCAGAGATCAAACGGGCTAAACTGAACCCTCCAGCTCAAAGTGTATTTCAAGATCTTCTGCGGCAGGTGGCATAATGCCGCGATCATATGCATCGGCGGAAGCGTTCCGCAGGGCGCTAGAAGCGCGGTTGAACAAGACTGCTTAAGCCGAACTGATTCAGATAAACCGGCTCCGCCGCCAAGTGGCATTTGACCGGCTGTTGGCCCGATTGTTTCAAGACGACCCCGCTCCTTGGGTGCTCAAGGGTGGTTACGCTTTGGAACTTCGTTTCAGGACAGCACGGGCGACGGTGGATATCGATCTGACAGTACAAAGAGTCGCTCCAGCAACCGATGCTACCGTCAACCAGATCGTTCGCGAGATGCTCCAGGAGGTGGCTAATTCTTCTTTTGGCGACTGGTTTGAGTACATGATCGGTACGCGGATGATGGATTTGGATGCAGCGCCCTATGGCGGGGCAAGGTTTCCCGTTGAGACCCGGATGGACGGCAGGATTTTCGCCCGCTTCCATCTGGATGCCGGAATCGGCGACGCAATCATTCGGCCGATTGAGATCATTGAGTGTCGGGACTGGCTGAGTTTTGCGGGCATCATACCGGCGCAGGTTCAGACTATTTCGCGAGAACAGCAGTTTGCAGAGAAACTCCACGCCTACACTCTGCCGAGAAGTTCCGCTAACAGCCGCGTGAAGGATCTTGTTGATCTGGCGCTCTTGATCGGATCTGGTGGGCTCAGCCCGGCGCGGGTATCTGACGCTGTGGATATAACATTCAAGCGCAGACGAACGCATGCGTTACCTGCAGCTCTGCTGGAGCCGCCGCGGGACTGGCAGGGGCGATTCGCAGTATTAGCGGAGGAGTGGCAGATCAAAAGAGATATGGATACTGTGTTCACGGAGGTGGAGGAGTTCTTTGGGCGCATCCTGAAGGGTGGGTATGGGCGACCGGAATCCTGAGGCTAATCAGTCGGAGACCCAGCTCGCCGACTATCGGCGGTTGAAGGAGGAGAACGCCGAGCTTCGCCGGCTTCTCATTGAAAACGGAATCGCTATTCCGATTCAGCAACACAATGCCTCGGCACCTCCGATGGAGCCGGATATATACGGTGCGGGCATCGATGAGCGCTCGGGCAAAGAAGCAAAGATCGCCTTATTCCGTGACCTGTTCCGCGGACGGCAGGATGTCTACGCATTACGGAAGCGCTTCAAAAGCGGCGAGTGGGGTTATGTCCCGGCATCCATCCGCGATTGGAAGTCGGTTCTTTCCGCGGACACGGCCCTCCGAAAGAAGATTGACCAGAGAACGAGAAAACTATTGCCTTTGACAGACGACGTTTTTCGACAGCATCTCGAAGGCAAGCAGACCATCGGTGTCTATCCTTTGCTGCCGGACGAAACCTGTTGGTTTCTGGCTGTCGATTTCGACAAGAAGAGCTGGCAGGATGACGCCTTGGCGTTCCTGGAAACGTGCCGTGCCCTCGGCATCCCGACGGCGCTTGAGCGATCGCGCTCCGGCAATGGCGGCCATATCTGGATTTTTTTCGAGCGAGCCATACCAGCTTCGGCAGCGCGAAAACTCGGGAGTCTCGTCCTCACGAGGACCATGGATCGACGCCACCAGCTTGGAATGGACTCCTACGACCGCTTCTTCCCGAACCAGGACACTATGCCAAAGGGCGGTTTTGGGAATCTCATCGCCTTACCGCTGCAATGGATTCCGCGCAAGGAGGACAACAGCGTATTCCTCGATGCCGATGTTCGACCCCACCCCGATCAATGGAAATTCCTCTCGAGCGTACAACGGATGGCGCCCGATTGCGTCGAAGCACTGGTACAGGAGGCGATGCGTACCGGAAGCGTAATTGGGGTTCGGATCAGCCTGGCGGATGAAGACGATGAAATCGAGCCGTGGACGATGCCGCCCTCCGGACGACGCAGGCCAAAACCTGTCGAAGAGCCGCTCCCCGAACGCGTCGAGATAGTGCGATCGAATCTTCTCTACCTTGATAAGAACAACCTGCCGCCTGCGATGCTGAATCGCCTGTTGCGCCTGGCAGCGTTCCAGAATCCCGAGTTCTACAAGGCACAGGCGATGCGGCTTTCCACATTCGGCAAGCCTCGAATTATCTCCTGCGCTCAGGATTTTGCTCAGCATGTCGCGCTGCCGCGTGGTTGCCTGGCAGAGGTCACGGCCTTGCTGAAGGACCACAAGATCAAGATTGACTTTCGCGATGAGCGCTACGCCGGTACATCGATTGAGGCGAACTTCCAAGGTCGCCTGCGCTCGTACCAAGAAGAAGCCGTTGCCGCCATCGGAAATTACGACGAGGGGATTCTGTGCGCGCCCACGGCTTTCGGCAAGACAGCGGTTGCCGCCTGGCTGATCGCAAAACGCAAAGTGAACACGCTGGTTCTGGTGCACCGGCAACAGTTGCTCGACCAGTGGCATGAGCGATTGGCGATGTTTCTCGGACTGCCGGCGAACGCCATTGGGCAGATCGGTGGTGGAAAATCGGATCGAACCGGCTGCATCGATGTGGCGGTGATTCAAAGCCTGCGTCGCAAAGAGGAAGTGAAGGATTTCGTCGCCGAATACGGGCAAGTGATCGTGGATGAATGCCACCACATTTCGGCCTTCACCTTCGAGCAGGTACTAAGGCAAGCGAAGGCGAGATACATAGTCGGTCTGACCGCGACCCCGACACGAAAGGACGGTCATCATCCGATTATCTATATGCAGTGCGGACCGATTCGTTTCAACATGGGCGCACGGACGATGACCGAAACAACGCCTTTCGAGCACAAGGTGATCCCGCGCCATACGGATTTCCGGATGCCCGCCGAGATGGCGGATTTGACGATTCAGGATGTCTACGCCGCCCTGGTGAATGATTCGGCACGGAACGTCTTGATCGCAGCCGATCTCCGGGGTGTCGTGGAGGTAGGCCGATCGCCCCTGTTACTCACAGGACGGAAAGATCATCTCGAATTCTTCGCGGCTGCGGTGGAAGGATGTGCCAAACACATTTTTGTGCTAAAGGGCGGGATGGGCAAAAAGCAGCGCCGAGCGACGGCAGAGGCGCTCGCCGCCGTCCCTGAGACCGAAAGTCGTGTGATTATCGCGACCGGTAGTTACATCGGTGAAGGCTTCGACGATGCCAGGCTGGATACACTATTTCTCGCGATGCCGATTTCCTGGAAGGGTACGCTTCAGCAGTATGTAGGGCGATTGCATCGGCTTCACGATAGTAAACTCGTGGTGCAGGTGTACGACTACGTAGACCGGAATGTGGCGATGCTGGCCAGAATGTATGAACGGAGGCTGAAGGGCTATGACGCGATCGGATACACTCTCGAACGCGCCAGCGTAAATCTACCAACAGCAAGCAGTGCCCAAGCATGAGGCACAACCATTTAGTAATTGCGTTTTTCTGTATGTGTGTGGGTAGTGCCGCTCTTGCACTGTGACAACGTAAAAGATCCATAGGACCCGCTTCGCGTCGATTCCGTCCGGAGAGGTCGTAATAATCTTTCAACCGGCTGTTTGCCATACCGAACACTACCAACGCTTCCGGCTTCGCTGCTAACCGATGTCTCTGGCCCAATTCCTTCGGCGATGGCATCCTCCCTCGAGCTGGAGCATGCCCCGCTTTTTTAGGACGTTGAGAGCACGGGTTCGTTTTTGAAGGGACAGCGGGCAATTTGATAAACCCTCTACGCGTAAAAAAAATAGCAGAGGTCTTATCAGGATGTTTGAGAGAGCTTCTCTTCGGTTCCTGCTCCTTCCATGGCGCCACTTCCCTTTTGCTGCCCCTTACGGAGGGCGTTCATTTTCTCGAAAAAGGCCAGCACTTTGGGCGAAAGCTGCTGGCCAACGGGCATTCGCACGCAGAAACCAGACCGGCCGAGTCGTAAACTTCTCCGGTGCCGTTGCAGCGTGAAAGTGAGCAAGCGGGGCGTTCAGCGGGATCACGGGCCAGTCCAATCTTCGCTTCGATTGCCTGCATTTGCTCCCGTATATCCCACTCACGACGCTTGGCGCGAGCTTCGTAGAATTTGCTGACGACGCGCCTATAGTGGCCGGCGGGGTTCGTCAGCTTATGCGGCGCGGTTGTTTGCTTCCGCTCGAAATCGAGGAACGGTTTGAAATCCGAGTAGCTCTTCAGATCGCCGGTTGCACACTGCAAAATGGCGTGCCGATCGACTGAACCGCCGTGCCGCTCTTCTAGCGAGAGTTTACTCGTAGAGACACGGCCACGGCGCGGCCACGGCCGCTAACCGATTGAAGCGGAAGCCTGGATGGCACTGTCGCGGTGCCCGCTCTTGTATTACCCTATTGGTAACATTTCCGATACAAAATGATCCGGCCATATTGACATCGGCCTCGCCTTGTCCGATCATTGTATTACCCTATATGGCCTCGCTCGTCGCGAAGAAGAAAGCCAACCATCTCTACTATTACGTCGTCGAAAGCGCCCGCGTCGAAGGCAAGCCGCGTATCGTGCAGCAGACCTATCTCGGCACGGCCGAGCGCGTAGCGGCCCTGGTGAAGGACCGCACTGCTCCGCTGCCTTTGTCGGCCACCTCCATTGACTTCGGCCTGCCGGGAGCTCTCTGGTTGGCCGCGCAGCAGTCCGGGGCCTGGGAAGCGCTCGCAGCGCAGTGGCCGAAGCCGCGTTCCGGTCCCTCGACGGCGCACTATCTGTTGCTTGCCGCCATGCACCGCATCTGCCGGCCCGGGCCGAAAACCGAAGCGGCGGACTGGTACCGCCGCACCGTTCTGCATTCGCTGTGGGGCTTTCCCGCCGAGCGGTTCAGCTCACAGGAGTTCTGGGATTGCTTCGAGCGCATCCACAGCGGCGGCGCCGAAGAGGACGAACTCGACCGGGCACAGTCGCGCCTGCTGGCGGTGTGGAAGGACAAGCAACTGGTCAGCCGCCGCCTGCTGGCCTACGATACGACTAACTTCTATACCTACGCAGCCAGCACCAATGCGCGAAACGCGCTGGCGCAGCGGGGGCATAACAAACAGGGCCGGCACAACCTGCGCCAGGTCGGCCTCAGCTATGTGCTGGACGGGGAAAACGGGCTCAGCCTCTGCCATCACGTCTATCCGGGCAACGTGGCCGATGCCGAGGAATTTCCCATCGCCTTACAGCGGATTGTGGCTTTGTTA
>JBOGMI010000352.1:0-2782 GCA_050746645.1 Bryobacteraceae bacterium
TGCATAGAGCAAGCCCAGGTCTAAGTGGATCCCTCGCGCATCAGGCTGAATGCGGATCGCCTGTAAGTACTCCTTTTTCGCTTGCGGGATCTGTTTCAGCGCGGCATAGTTTTCACCTAAGCCTTGATGACTGCGCGCGGAATCGGGAAACTCGGAATCCAAGGTATCCATGGCATTTTTGGAAAGGAGGCCGGCGGCGCGGCCGAGGTAATAAAGCAGTTCCGGACTTTTGGGGTGCTTAGCTACCGCGGCATTCAGATTCGCCACCGCCTCGGACAGGTCGCCCATTTTGAGCTGCGCAATTCCCAAAAAATCCCTGGCGCCCGCGCGTTCCAGGTGCGGAATGGCGCCTTTCGGATCGCCTTCCATCAAGAGCGCGTAGCCGAGCATCCGCTGGGCGCTCGTCATTTTGTCGTCCAGCTTCACGGCTGTTTCGAGCGGCCGGATGGCGGCGGCGTAGTTGCGATCCTGGATGTAAGCGGCGCCCAGATTCACGAACCCGGCGGTAAAATCCGGCGCTAGTTCCGTAACTTTGCGGAACTCGGCGATCGCGTCCGCCAGACGCCCCTGCTTTGCTGCCGCGAGCCCGGCTTTCGCGTGCTGCGCCACTTGCGGTGAGACTGTTTGAACTGCGAGTGCCGCGGCGAAAACCAGAGAGAGCATCATCGTCGTAAATACGATACACTTTTCTTCAGACAGGGAGATGGGTCTCGCACATTCCTCCAACGCTCCACGGCGCGCTCGACCCGTTTTCAGACAGGCCTCCGAAGTGCGCCAGGCGGACGACTGCGCCCCGCTGGTCCAGGCATCGGAGGCAGGCCAGATCAAGATGGCGGCTCTCGCGCGCGGGCACTATCCCGGGCGCCGGCTCCAAGAGAATGCCTTGCCGGGCGTGAAGACGGTCGGCTACTGGGATGCCGCAACGGAGCAAAAATGGGGCCTCCCCTGGCATTGCAACGAAGGCATAGAAATCAGCTATCTGGAGAGCGGGTCACTGGATTTTGCGCTCGACGAAAGCGAGTTCACGCTCGAACCGGGCGATTTGATCATCACGCGCCCTTGGCAGATGCACCGCCTTGGCGGGCCCTTCCTCAAACCGAATAAGCTGCACTGGCTGATTTTCGATGTCGGCGTGCGGCGCCCGCATCAGACTTGGAAATGGCCGCGCTGGCTGATGCTCAACAGCGAAGAGGCCGGGGAACTGGAGCGAACCATCCGCCTGAACACGAGAGCGGTTTGGCACGCTTCGCAGGAAATGCGCCACTGCTTCCATCTCATCGCGCAAGCCGCCGAGATGGACGCAGCCAGCAGCCATATTTCGCGGCTGGGGATCCGGATCAATGACCTGCTTCTGCTTCTGCTCGAGATGTTTCGCTCTGAGCCGCTACAGCCGGAGCACTGTTCGCGGGGATCGCGCCAGAAAGTCCGGCTATTTCTTACGGCTTTGGCCTCGGACCCCGATAGCCTGGCAGCCGAATGGACAGTCGAAAGCATGGCCGATCAGTGCGGATTGAAGATGACGCAATTCGTCCGCTACACCAAGGAATTGACCAACATGGCGCCGCTGCATTATCTCAATCACTCCCGTCTGGAGCATGCCGCCAGGCTGCTGAGAGAGCAATCCTCGGTATCGGTCACCAATCTCGCGCTTGCCTGCGGGTTTTCGTCCAGCCAATATTTCGCGACACTATTTAAGCGGCGGTTTGGATGCACGCCGAGAGAATTCCGGGCCACGTAAAACTCACGGTCGCGCCGCTTCTTCGATTTCGTGCCATTCCTCCGCGCTCAAGCGGAGCTTCTTCGCCGCCATATTTTCTTCCAGGTGCTTGACTGAAGAAGTTCCGGGAATTGGCAGCATCACCGGCGAGTGGTGTAGCAGCCACGCGATTGACAGTTGCGCTACCGTGGCTCCGTGACGTTTCGCCGCCGCCTCCAGCTTGCCGCCGGGCTCGGTCAGTTTCCCTGCTCCCAAAGGAAACCACGGAATAAACACGATGTCGTGCTTTGCGCACCAGTCCAGCGTCTTTTCATATTCGCGATCGCCCACGTTGTACCGGTTTTGCACGCTCACGATCGGCACGGTTTTGGCGGCCCGCTCGATTTCGAGCGGATTTACTTCCGAGAGGCCGATGTGCCGGATTTTGCCCGCGCGGCGCAGGGTCTTCAGCGCCCCCAGTGAGTCTTCGATGGGCACTTTGCGGTCGATCCGATGCAGTTGATAGAGATCGATGCGTTCGACACGCAGCCTTCTCAAGCTCATCTCGACGCATTGAATCAGATATTCGGGCCGGCCCACCGGGGCCCATTTGTTCGGCGCCTGCCGGGTCATCCCGCCTTTGGTGGCGACGATCAGGTCCTTCGGATAGGGCGCCATTTCCCCGATCAGCCACTCGCTCACCTCGGGTCCGTAGGAATCGGCCGTGTCGATGAAATTCGCGCCCAGTTCGTAAGAGCGCCGCAACACCCGGCGCGCTTCCTCGATATCGCTCGGCTCGCCCCAAATGCCTTCGCCGGTCAGGCGCATGGCACCAAAACCCAACCGGTTTACGGTCAAATCGCCGCCGATGGTGATGGTTTCCGATTCTACGCGTATTGTGTCCATAAGAAAAACGATTCGGCCAGTCCGCGAGAAGTTTCGGCTTCTACGTCCGATTAATCAAACTTGCGACATACGCAGCGCCGAAACCGTTATCGATGTTTACCACCGTCACATTGCTCGCGCAGCTATTCAACATTCCAAGCAGCGCGGCCAGCCCGTTGAAACTAGCGCCGTAGCCGATGC
>JBOGMI010000353.1:0-7188 GCA_050746645.1 Bryobacteraceae bacterium
GCGGCTAATTGCTGCCGCAGCGCGGTCACCTCCTGCATAAGCTTCTGATTCTGCTTCTCGAGCCGGTCCAGTCTTTGCAGGATCTGCTGCAGCATGGCTGAAGAAGGATCTCCTTGCGGATAAGCGGGAACAATCCCTAGCAGAAAAAGAAAAGATAGTCTATGGAGCATGGAGCAGACCTTCTAATGTCCGGCGTATTGCCGCCGGAGAGTATGGCGTCGTGAAGAAGGCGTTTGCGCCCAAATCGTGAACACGCGTTCGAATTGCCGGATCGCTCTCGCCGCTGATCACAATAACCGGCAAATGAGCGTTACAGGGAGAGGCTCGGACTGCACGGATCAGCTCCAGGCCGCCCAAAAACGGTAAGCGCAAGTCTGTAATCAGAGCGGCCATTTCTTCGTTATTGCGATGAATGAACTCCAGCGCGTCTCGTCCATTCGTAACCACCAGAACCGAAAGATGATCGATCCGGCTCAGAGCGATCTCCAGCGGCGCGACGTCGTCGCTGTCTTCCACAATCAGAATGAAGGCCATGGAAGCCCGACCCTGACACTACGGCAGGAACCGGTACCCCACGCCGTGTACAGTCAAAAAATGCTTCGGCACGCTCGCGTCCGGCTCCAGTTTTTGGCGCAGTCTCACGACGTGCGCATCCACGGTACGGCTGTTCGGATAAGAGTCATAGCCCCAAACCGAATTGAGAAGGACATCGCGAGTCAGCGCGCGGTCCGGATTCTGAAGAAAGTACAGCAACAGGTTATATTCGGCGGGCGTCAGCTTCACCTCGTTTCCGCGACGTGTGGTGCTGCGCCGGTCTACATCCACCTCAACCTCCCCAAAACGCAAAACCTTAGTCTCGGCTGACGTTCGCCGCAATAGCGCGCGAATCCGCGCCAGCAATTCTCGGGTTCCAAAGGGCTTGACGATGTAATCGTCTGCTCCCATTTCCAGCAGCAGCACTTTGTCGATTTCGTCGCCCACCGCGCTCAGCACGATGATCGGCGTGTGAATTCTGTCGGCGCGCAGTTGCTTGCAAACATCGGCCCCGCTCATACCGGGCAGCCGCAGGTCCACCACGATGAGCTGCGGTTTCAGCGTGACGGCTTTCTCAAAGCCGGTCCTGCCGTCGGCGGCAAAAAGTGGAACGAAGTTTTCCTTCTCCAGCAGGACGCGGATCATCTCGCGCAAGCTCTCGTCGTCGTCGATGACAAGAATCGTCTGCATTGGTATTTGTATTTTGACACTTCTGGCTCCCTCCTGTCCCGCGTGCGGAAACCGCCTCCGGCCGCATTTACAAGACTTTTACGACGGGCGAACACGCATGCTTCCCCTGTCAGCCTAATCTCGTCATGTGTCGTCGATAGGAATTCGATCCGTAGGCCTCGATTTTGCGCCCGCCTCGTTTGCGGCCGCCGGCTTTTGGAAGCTGATTCGTGTGTTGGAACGGCTCAGCGCGGCGGTTTTGCTGTTCTTGACCGCTCCGGCCCTTCTCGCTGCCGCAATCGCTGTCGTCTTGCTTTCCGGCCGCGCGCCGTTTGTTGCACACCTCCGCATTGCGCAGGGAGGCCGGCCCCTCTGGGTTCTGAAACTGCGCACCATGTGGCGCCGTGGCGCCGGGCACCCGCGCCGCCGCATCGGTTTTCTCGAACTGCTACCGCCGGAAATTCCCGACGGCCCCAGCCCGAAGAGCAGCCGCGATCCGCGCGTGACCAGCGCTTTTGCAGCCTTTTGCCGCCGCCATTCCCTGGACGAATTGCCGCAACTCTGGCACGTGGTGCGAGGCGAAATGGCGTTGGTCGGCCCGCGCCCGCTTACCGAATACGAACTTGATCGATATTACGGCTCCGACGCCGTCGCGGTCCTCTCCAGGCCCCCCGGCCTGAGCGGCCTTTGGCAGATCCGCGGCCGAAGCCGCCTCAACTATCGCCGGCGCCGTCGGTTGGACCTCTTTCTAGTCCGCCATTGGTCGCTGAAACTGTATCTCAGAATACTGTTCACCACATTACGTTTAGTGATATCAGGGAAGGACGCCTGGTGAGAACCGTGCTCGCAGCGTCCCCCTATGTTGTTGTTCTCCAGTGGCTTAGCCGAAATTGGCTTTGCTTCGCCAAAAGCAGGATGCCTTTCTGATGCGCTGTGCGATTGTCCATTACTGGCTCCTCGGGATGCGCGGAGGGGAAAAAGTAGTCGAGGAGCTCTGCCGTATCCTGCCGAAGCCGGACATCTTTACTTTGTTTTATGACCCGGACCGGATCTCTCCCTTGATTCGGTCGCACCGGGTGAAGGCATCCTTCTTAAATCCACTCCGCCGCCACTACCGATCGCTGCTCCCGCTCATGCCGCTCGCGGTCGAAAATTTCGATCTGCGCGGCTACGATCTGGTCGTCAGCAGCGAATCCGGCCCGGCGAAAGGAGTGCTCACCTCTTCGAAAACCCGGCACGTCTGCTACTGCCACACGCCGATGCGGTACCTTTGGGATCTTTATCCGGCCTATATCCGCGAATGGACGCCTTCCTGGAAGCGCCTCTTGCTGGCGCCGCTCGGCAGCTATCTTCGCCTGTGGGATGCCAGCACAGCCTTGCGCGTGGATCAGTTCGTCGCCAACAGTCACAACGTTCAGCAAAGAATTTGGAAGACCTACCGGCGGCCTTCGGACATTGTCCATCCTCCGGTATCGACCGAGCGTTTTTACAATGCGGCTTCGGGCGACTACTATCTGATCGTTTCCGAATTAGTCGCTTATAAGCGCATCGCGGATGCTGTCCGCTGCTTTACCGCAAGAGGGCGCCGCCTGAAGATTGTCGGTTTGGGCCCTGAATACCGGCGACTGCGCAGCATGGCCGGGAAAACAGTTGAGTTCTGCGGGCGCGTATCGGACGACGATCTGCTTCATCTATATGCTCACTGCCGGGCCTTGCTGCTCCCCGGCGAAGAGGATTTTGGAATCGCACCCGTAGAAGCGCTGGCCAGCGGCAAGCCGGTGATCGCCTTGGGGAGAGGCGGCGTGCTGGAAAGTATCCCGGCCATCAATCCGCGTGCCGGCTTTTTCTATTCCGAACCCGGTGAATATCGCCTGGAGCAAGCGGTGCGCTCCTTCGAGCGGCAGGAAAAGGAAATTTCGCCGGCTACGCTCCAGATGCACGCCGCTCGGTTTTCCAGAGAAACATTTGCACGCGAAATGTCAAAACTTTTATTCGATCGCGGTCCGCAAAGAGCGGACAGCCGCGTGCTCGATTTCAAAGTGGGCACTTGATGACCGGCCGCAAACTACTGTGTCTTGATCAGTTTGCAAGTATCGGCGGCGGCCAGCGGAGCCTCCTCGATCTTCTCCCCGATTTCTCGCAATGCGGATGGGACGTCACCGTCGCGATTCAGGGGAGCGGGCCATTTGCCGATCTTCTCCATGAAAACGGATATCGCACCTATACGCTGCCTTCGCAGAGTTACTCCAGCACAAAGAAACCGCCTGTCGAAATACTCAAATACCTGATCGCATTACCGTATCTGACCGAAGCGGTACAACAAATCGTCGAACATGAAAAGGCCGGGCTCTTGTATGTAAATGGACCTCGCCTGCTTCCATCGGCTGCCTGGGTGGCAAGAAAAGTCAAGATTCCGCTTGTATTCCATTGCCATAACCGCTTATTTCAGGAGTCTGCAATCATTCTGGCCGGCGAAGCGCTTCGAATTACGAATGCGTGGACCGTTGCCAGTTGCCGCTATGCGGCAGATCCGGTGCGTGATTACATCTGGCCGCAGCGCCTGAACGTGATCTACAACGGCATTGAGTGCGTCGCCCCAAACAAGCCGCTGAGACTGGCTGATCGTTTCCAAATCGGGCTCATCGGCCGGGTGGAAAAGGGAAAGGGACAGATGGAGTTTGTCCAGGCGGCGAAGCTCGTCGCGCAAAAGTTCCCGCGATGCCGCTTTCGCATCGTCGGCTCACCTCTGTTTTCCGGATCCGGTTACTACCGGAAGGTGATCGCCGCCGCCGAAAACACATCGGTTGATTTTCTCGAATGGCAAAGCGACGTCTCAAATATCTACTCGGATCTCGATCTGCTCGTCGTGCCATCGAGCGCGCTGGAAGCAACGCCGAGGGTCATCCTGGAGGCGTTCAGCGCCGGCATTCCGGTCCTCGCGTTCCCCTGCGGCGGAATCCCCGAGATCATCGACAACAACCGAACCGGATTCCTCACCGCGGAAGCCACCGCCAAATCGCTTGCCAACCGTATTCTTGAGGTCCTGCGGATGGATCGCGGCCGTGTTGCCTCCGTGGTTGCGCAAGCGAGGAGCGAATGGTCGCGGCGCTTCCGTCTCGACGCCTATCGCGAAGCCGTTCGCCACGTTCTCCAGCAGGCGTCGAATGATTTCGCATGCTGAGGTTGCCGGCCGGCCGTGCTGGCCGATTATCTGGCTCTGGACACTTTCCATCGCCCAATACTCGTATCGCTACATTCTCCATGTAAATGATCCGCACACCACCACCAACTTTTATGCGGCTACGCCTCCGCTACTGAGTGCCATCAAATACGCGATTCTGCTTCTCTTTATCCTCTATGCCGCCTGGAGGTTTCTTCGCACCCCGATCTGGGCAACCCCGGCCTACAGGATGGTCGCTCAAATGACTGCATTCGGCATCCTGCTCCTGCTGGTCATCCTCCTTGTCCGCATCGCAATCTTTCCTGGAGATCTCGCCGACACATATCTGTTCGCCATACAGTTTCTGCCTTGGATGGCCACCGCGCTGCTAATCCCGTTCTTTGCGGATCGCAAGCACAGCGTTATCGCTACTCTGTTGAGCTTCGAGCGCATCGCATTCTGGGTTACGTTTCCTTTTTGGTTAATCACCGTGGTTTTAGCTCTGGCCGGCATCCGCTATCCCGCGCTCAGCTATCCCGGAGTGATCCTTCGCTTCGGCGGCATCCTTGACGATCCAAACGGTTACGCGTGCCTCTGTCTGCTTCTGATGATGATCGCGTTCGGCACCCGCCGGGGAGCCTGGGTTCTCCGAATGACGGTTTATGTACTCATGCTTCTGGGCACGTTGTCCCTGTCCGGATACATAACGGCCGGTGTCATTGGCGCTATCCTTCTCTTCCTGAAGATTTACAGAACGAAGCAGAGTGCTGCCCGATGGCTGCTTTTGACCACACTGGCGTGCGGCGTCGCTTTTACGGCATTCGCGGTTCTGCCAACCGTGTATAACGTCAATCATGCTTTCAATGCACTCGGCGGACTCTACTCGACAAAGCGCAATAGCGCGGCCGTTCACATTTCGGATCTGCTGCCTGCGGAAAACACCTTGCAAGCACCCTCCTTGTCCGAAATTCTGGTGGGAACCGGCGGGTTCTCCGAAAATCTGTACTGGCGCACTTTGGCAAATTTCGGCGTGATCGGGCTGCTCATCGTGGCCGGCTTGGCGCTTATGTGGCTTTGCGCTGGATGGAGCATTCGCGAGCGCTGGCGCCGCACGTTTATGGCATGGAATCTGGGAGTATTGATCGGCTCAAACGGGATTTCTTTTCTGTCAACTTTTCCTCTGGGCCTCATCTTTTGGTCCGGCCTGGCTCTTATGGTGCACCTGAGCCGCGGCGGTGAGCGAGCGAGTTAAACGGGGAAGGCCAGGAAGTTCTGCCCCCGGAGAACCGGCGAAACTCGGGTCACCGGCTCTCCAGCACTGCCATCGGCCGTGATCGAATAGACAGCATAGCCAACGCTTTGAAGCTCGTTGAGAAGCTCTTGTGGCTCGACACCCGCATTCCGGCAGGTGCGCTCGCCGATCTCGAATAGGACAGCGGCAATTCTCTTTTCGGTCAGAAGTTGACTGGCGCCGCGCAAGGCGAACAGTTCGTGCCCTTCAATATCGATTTTAAGAAGATCCAAAGAAAGGATGCCGTGAGTCCGGCAGTGCTGATCGAGCGAGACAGTATCCACATCAATAACAGAGTCGGCGGGACGGCGGGAACTGGACAACGCCGACCATCCCGTTGCCCGGTCATAGATGTGAAGGCGGGCACGGCCGCAGCGCTCTCCGACCGCAGCGCCGAAGACCGAGACGTTTTGGATATGGTTGATGTCGAGGTGCCAGAGAAGACGGTCACGAACGGCAGGCGAGGGCTCAAACGCGTGAACTCTGCCTGCGGGACCCACAAACAGAGAGCATTCCAGGGCGACGATTCCATGATTGGCTCCTACATCCACCACCGTGGCCCCATGGCGTAGGTTGTGTTCCATCCAGAGACTCTCCGCGGCCTCTGGATTGCCGTGCCTCAAGTGTTTGTAGTCGGCGAAACAGAGCGCCTGGTATCGCTGGTTGAAGCGATTGCGGGCCCAGGGAGCTCGGCGCAAGAGGAGATGCGAAAGCTGCCATTCGGCCAGTTGAACGGCGCGCGATGGAAGGCGGCCCAAGCGCCGGATTAGTTCCTGACTTGACATAGCGGTTTAGGACTCAGAAACCAGCGCGCTCGCGTAATGGGGACAGGAGACGCCGAGAACATCGGCTACTTTCCGGGCGACATCCTCCCAGCGGAACAACGCGGCGCGAAGCCGTCCTGCCGCAATCAGTTTGCGGCGCAAATCGGAATCGGTTAAGGCGTGCTCCATGCCGCGGCGGATGTCCGCGACATCAAGAGGATCGACAAAGACGCCCGCTTGACCGACGACCTCGGGGAGTGCGGCCGCGCGCGAGACCACCACAGGGGTTCCGCAGGCCATGGCTTCGAGCGGCGGAAGGCCGAAACCTTCCATGAGGCTGGGAAGCACGACCAGAACCGCGCCGCGATAGAACTCTGCAAGCCGGAGGTCGTCGACACAGCCGGTAAATTGCACGCGCCGGTCCAGGCCCAACGACTTCACAAGCGCTAGCAGCCGAGGCGGGGCGCATCCGGTGAGCAGCAGATGGATCGCAGGATCGGGGAGCTTCGCGAACGCTTCCAGCAGCCGGTCAATATTCTTATGAGGTTTGAAATTTCCGACGTAAAGGATGTAGTCGAATCCGGGATCGTGCCGCTTGCCTGTGGGCTGAAACACACGGTCAATGCCACAGCCCACGTTGATGATGGCATCGGGGCCGAGACCGGTCCATTGCAGAAGCTCGCTGCGTGAGTGTTCGGAGACGGTAAGCACGCGGTAGGCGCGCCGGGCAGCCTGTTTGACGATGGTCTGGAAGTAGAGCTTACGGGTGC